>JAKEFK010000118.1 GCA_022616075.1 bacterium | reverse complement strand
TTTTTTTACCACCACACGCGAGAACGGACAGATCGCGTTATTTCCCGGCCTATCCGAAAAAGCACAGGCAATTTGTTACCCAGGATTTTTGCATCTCCCCTCATACCACTGACCCATTGATCCGCTGGATTCTGCATCACGACAAGAACTCGAAAACGAGCGTAGGTCCCTTGCACGGACTCCACATAGTCGGCTCCCGCGGGAGCAATCTCCTTTACTACACCTTCAAAGCTCTTAGTCGGAAACGCATCAAGCTTTACTCTAACGCGATACCCGGGATGAACATCCTGCAGTTCGTGTTCCTGCACAGGCAGCTCAAGTTTTACTTTATCAACGTCCGCAACCTTGCAGAAAAGCTCACCTTTCCTTATGTAGCTCCCCTCTTTTTCATCGACACCCGGAGTCACAATGCGTCCGTTCATCGGTGAACGCAAAACCAGCTTGGTTACTCTCTCATTGAGTACTGCACGCTGCTGCTCAAGCTGTTCACGAGTCTTCAATTTCATCTGATACTCCGCCGGATCGTACGTGGCTTGAAGCAATGCCAGCTGCCTTTGCTCCAGTTCAAGCTTCGCCTGAACCCTTGACACATCCTGACTCAAATCAGGATTCTCTAAAGTGGCAATCACCTGCCCGGTTTTGACCTTTGTGCCTTCCATTACCAGCACTTTCCGGATGAATCCATCCCCTTCGTTGCGGATCTCAGATGTCTCATAAGGCTGAACCACGAACGAGCTGCTGACTTTGATGTGTGTAGGAATTGTCAGAAGTAGAACCAGAGCCACTGCGGCGCCGGCAATAACGTACTTTTTCTTCTTCATAAGAATCTCTTTTTTGTCCAGATATACAAACTTCAAATTGCCGTAAAGAATCTGTAGTTCCTTGCGGAAGAGAAGAAAGACGATGATACTCAGTGGCAAATATCCCCACTGCTTGAAGAGTCCGACGAAAATATTCCGAAACCAGACAACGATCAATACATAAAGTGTTGTGGTCCAAATCGCGGAAAAAAACGCGTACGTCAGATAGATTCGCCGTTTTCTACGCGTCAGATCCGGCATGTCTTCCACTTTCTGTCGAAGAATGTTCTTCTTGATCCACTGACCTGCGTATTCAAAAGAGTTCTCCCTTAAATCAGGGATGCCGACAAAATCCATCAGAAGGAAATAGCCGTCCAATTTCACAAGAGGATTCATATTAAACAAAAAGGAAGAAACGCCCGTGAACAACATAATCTGAAAAGAGAAATCGTAGAGCAATGTGCCCGGAATGGCGAAATACCACACGAACCCCGCAATCGAGCAAACAAACAACTCCGAATAGCCGCCCGAAAGTATCACCCAACGACGGGCTTTCTTCTCCTGAAGAAGATAGGAGTCACTTACATCACAGAAAAAGGCGGGACTGATGTAAAAAAGTATGAAACCCATCTGCCTTACTTCACCTCCAAAATTCTTCAGAGTCAGTCCGTGCGCAAGCTCATGAATCCCGCCGGTGGTAAACATGAGGAAAATGAAAACGAAAACCTGCCAGAAACTTTTCTTGTGAAACGAATAATTCTCAATTACGCCTTCCTTGAATCCGTCCCAGCGGCTGAAAGTAATCATCAACCCGAGAATGATGCAAATCAAAGAAAAGATGAAAAATTCTCTGGACCACAACCATCGTATGTGACGAATGATTTTGTTTAGACTTTCATCAGGATCCCAGGCGGAGAAAGACATGTAAAAAATGGACTCATCCCCTTCCGCTTTTGCCTTTCGCTGCGAACGGATTCGTTCCATTAACATCAGATTCTTTTCGGCAGGCGGAATTTCGAAAAGATCGATCTGCATCAGGCTGTTTTTATAGCTGTCGATTGTCTCTTCGTCTATGACTCCGAAGGGATGTTTCGCATTGTATTGCTCAATGATCTCCTCGTCCGTTCTGGTGCCGTCAAAAAGCTGGAAAAGATCCCATTCATCAGGATTAAACTGATAATAGGTTTTCAGGACCGGGTCTTTGATAATGTAGTAGACTTCGTGTTCGCGAACCTGTTGCCGAACAACGAGGTCCGTTCTCAGTTTTGGAAGCCGGATCTCAAGCGAACCAGACCCAAAGCTTTTTCCATAAGAAACGGAAGGGCTTTCGTAAAAAGACATATCCTATGGGACGCCAACCAACTTCGATTTTGGCCTTACCAGCCATGCCCGATCTCAACAAAGCATCCGGATCCTCCATTCGGGCTTCCAACCGGTAGTACCTGTCAGGGTTTTTATCAATCAACTGCGTGCCTAAAAGACTCACGGCGCCTGAAAAGCTCATTGTGGGATAGGAATTCATTTTCAAACGGGTCTTTTGGCCCATTTGAAGGTAACCCACCTCGCCTTCGTCCACAAGAATTTCGCCGCGGGGAGCTTGCATATTCGCCAGCTCACAAAATTCCTGCCCTTTTGCGAGAAACGATCCGACTTTCTCTTCGATCTTGGGAGTGATAATAATGCCATCCACCGGGGCAACGATCTGTGTGTTCTTCAATTCATTCTCAAAATAAGTGATTTCATGATTCACCTGATCGAGAGCAAGCTCTTTTAAACGCACCGTTCCGGAGTCCCCAAGGCTTTGACTTCGACTGATCTCTTTCAACAACACTTCGCGCTGCATCTTGTAATCGTTTAGAGCAAGCCGGTAGTCATCATCTTTGATCTGAGCGACGACCGTTCCCTTTTTCACCCTTGCGCCCTCGCGAGGGAAGACCTTTTGCACAATTCCTTCTACTTCCGTAACAGCAGGCGTTCTGCGTTCCGGAAGAACCGTCACATCTCCGCCGACCTTCATCTTCCAGGGAACAATAATCAGCAGCAGCAAGAACAAAGCAGCTCCGGTAGCCCAGGCAATCCTCCGACCCCGCGGAATTTGCAGCAACTTCTTCTTTCTTTCAAGCAGCGGTTGCATGATGTTCATAAGCGGTACTTGCTTGTAGAGAGACGCGTTGCGTATTGCTACGGTGGCCTGGTTGGCAAGTATGCTTACGACTTCCAGATGGCGTTCATCTAGGAAATAAGGCTTTGCGCTTTCAAAACATAAAATGCCAAGCTCCCCCTCTTCATCTTTCAGCGGCAAAGTGACAAAGGAACGCGCCCCGCTTTTTTCGAAATACACTTTGAACTTCTCCCTGGTCTCTTCGCGATCTGTAATGATCTTTCCTTCGTACTCAGATATGTACAATCCCTTTTGCAGATGTGCGGCCCAGGTGACAATCTCATTCAAATCCTTCATCTCAAGACTCTGTTTGTCGACTTCCATTCGTCCTGAGACAGCAACAAGGTTCACGCGGCCACGATCGATCAGGCCGATAGCGGCGCGGTCGTAAGGAATCAGGGAGGCGGATTGGTTTACGATCGTTTTTAAAACCCGGTCCAGATTTAGAGTCGAAGTGATTTCGTGACTGATCGAAAGTAAAGCATCGAGCTCCTTTGCCTTTCGTTCGGCGCGGAGCAAATTGGCGTTATGAATCGAGACGGCCGCCTGATGCGCGAGATCATTCAAGAGAAACTGATCTTCTTCATTGTATAAATTCTCAGTGGTTCGATTCATCACTTCAAGCGTGCCAAGGATTTGACCTTTGCATTCCAGCGGCGCTGCAAGATAAGTTACAACCGGATTCTGCTCTTCATCCGGAAGTCTTTTCTTCAGACGTTCGTCTTCAGTGGCATCTTCCAGGAGAATTCCCTCTCCTTCTTTGATCACTTCCCCCGCAATATCCTCTTCCAGCTTTGCTTTGTACCCGCTGAAGAGTTCGGAGTACTCTCCGATGCTCTTGGCGCAGCGAATTTCATCTTCCGCTTCGCTGAGCAGCCAGACTGTGCAAGTTTCTGCATCCAGAATGTCGCGAATTTTTTCCGTGATGATCGGCAAAAGTTGATCGAGTTCCAGTGTTGAGTTGAAGATCTGGCTGATGTCATACAGGAGCGTCAACCGCGTGATGGCATTCAGTTGATTGCGCGACTGTTCCTCATAAGAACGCATGTTGCTGGCCGCAACCGTCACCAGCTCCAATGACTTTGCGAGATACTCCCCCTCTTCCTCTGTAAAGGAAAGCAGCGGATCTGTCTTGTTGAACATTTCCAGAACACCCTGCAACTCCGGTTTCGATTTGAAAGGCACACAGATTCCGCTATAAGGAACCATGTCCTTTGGAAGCTGCATGTGTTTGTTCGGTTGCCGGAGCGTTTCAAGTTGCAGAAGAAGTGGTTTGCCCGCGCGAAAAACCTCGCCAAGATAGTCCGCGCCGGCCGATACAGACCGGGTTTTGATTCCCTTTTCCGTAAGATGTGTGCAGACTGGATTCAAAGTGCCCTGGCTAGGATCGAACTGCCAGAGGATGGAATTTACTGCCTGGACTGATTTGGCGAGGTCCCGTGTTGCAACTTCTAAAACCTCATGAAGTGACCGGCAAAAGATTAATGAATAGGCGATACGATAAAGCTGGAATACCTTGCTGGATGTTTCTTCCGGCACCGCAACCTCACATCTGCCTCTTCGTTTGACTGCACCAGACCGCCCACTTATAATAGCAAATGCAACTTTGGGCTGATCTTAACACCTTTCACATACCCAATCAATTAGCGGGGAAAAGATATGGATCATGAGTTCGACATGCAGAAGCGTAAGAAAGGGGACGTTGTAGTTCTCGATCTTGCTGGAAGCCTGACTGTAGGAGCCAATGAACAGGTATTCAAGGAAACTATCACCGATTTAGTTTCCCGCAAGCACAACCGCATCGTCGTAAACCTGGATGCCGTCGAATTTATGGATTCTTCCGGAATCGGAGCGCTGGTGAAAAGCTACACAACCATCACCCAAAACGGCGGTAAACTAAAATTGCTCCAACCGAACAAAATGATCCGCCATACTCTGAAGATCACCGGCCTGCTCGGGATATTCGAAATCTTCGAAGACGAAGCGGCTGCCATCGCCTCGTTTTAGCTCAAGCTGGTAGTGGCAGAGCATTGTCCCTACTTCTGGTTTGAACTAGATAGACTATTCAATTGCGCTCTGCAGTATCCCTTAGTTTGCCCAAACAATGCTCTGCTCCATTCACAGAAATACAGAGCATTTGATCACGAACAGTTATCTCTGTACTGTTGTCGGCAATCGTGCGAATTTCACCATCAGTTCACTAGAATGTCAAATGCTCTGCCACTACGCTCAAAGAGGAGGAAGCGGCGCGGAGATGTGCTCGTGGACGATCACCCAGCTCCCCTTTCGTTTTTCCCAGATAGCGGTGTGTCTGCAGTCCAGTTCCATCGCAGTACCACTCTTCTGTTTGCCGGAGATGCGAAAAGTCAGAGTCATCCAGGCTGTTTTTCCCCGTCGTGTTACAACCAGATCATCGTTCATAATTAGCTTGAACGAGCTGAAATTCTCCAGCAGTTTTGTCACACCGGCCTTATACTCGTTCCAACCCTTATATTGAAGGGGTGTCACATCGTAAAAAATCAATGCGGGATCTTTGGCGTAGTACTTCGCTGGATTCTGAAGATTCAACGTATTCCAGGCTTTGTAATAGTCGGCGACCATAGTCGCGAATTCATCGGTATTCGGTTTTGCTTTCTCTTTCTCAGCCGTCTGGGTCTGAGTTTGCGGTTTTGATTGCGAAAAAGCAAACGTGGGAATCATGCAAAGAATGCAAAGAATGAATATCCAGTTTTTCATGAATTACCTCCGCGGCCATGCTAACAGACAGGCCATCATTGTCAATATTAAAGTAATTTCTAAACATACTAAACATATACTTCAGGTAACTGAAAGACATGCAGGAGGGATTTTAGATGAATGTGAGGAAGCAAGGAACGGCGTATGTTCTCATTCCTAAGATTGGCGATGAGCTACTCACCTCTCTCATGGGTTTTGCTAAAGAAGAAAATATTGCCGCAG
Source organism: bacterium (assembly GCA_022616075.1). Classification (NCBI taxonomy): domain Bacteria; species bacterium. The sequence goes on along the minus strand of JAKEFK010000118.1, from coordinate 6,529 downwards.
GGTCGATTCAAGCTATCGGAGCGCTTCAGGATTTTGAGCTGGGATATTACTATCTGAACAAAAAGGAATACGGCAGGAAAAAGTTCAACGAGATTGCAGAATTAATAAGCTGCTCCGGGAATCTGGCAAGCCGTGAAGGAAATCCCTTCATTCACATTCACGTTGCGATGGGGCGCGATGATTTCAGCGTAATCGGAGGTCACCTGTTTTCGGGAATTGTTGCGGTTACGGCGGAGGTAATCTTGTTTCCGTTTCCTGAGAAAATGGATAGGACCTACGATGAACGAACCGGCTTGTTCCTGCTCAATTGCAAAGAGCGATGAAGAACCGGACCGCCGAAGTTATCTGTTAAAGCTCTGCAACGCCTGCTCTTCATCATTGTAAATCTCAAACATTGTATCGAGCTTGGTGATCTGCAGCAATTTGAGCACCCGTTCATGCGGTTTTAGAATTTTCAGTTGCCGGTTCTTTTCAACGAATTTATTCAGGTAACCAACCAGTTCGCCGATCCCGGTACTGTCAACGTAGTTGATTGCCGAAAAATTCACAAGCACATTGGTCCCGGATTCAGAAAGAAGCTCATCCATCACATGGGCGAATTTTTCTTTACTTTCTCCAAGTGAAATCGCGCCATAGATATCAAGAATCACTACGTTTTCTTCACGTCGTTGCAGAATTTCCATTTTGTTTTCCCCAATCCGTAAAGTAAGGTGTCCCGCTGGAAGGAATCACCAGATAACGGAACCCTTGTTCCCATCCAGGCAGGTTATAGAATAGCACATTCCGATTTTCTAAAACCATTTCAACAGATTTTTCTGTATGAAAATGCCCAACCACAATCAAATCCACACCTGATCGAAAAAGACCAAAAGAGAATTTCTCAGAGTTTTGATCGGGATAGTGCATTCTGTGCCTCTGATTTGTTTTCCGCATTCCCTGTTCCAACCTTAATGCGATTCTTAAAGTCAGGAATGCGGGGAGATGCGCCAGCAAGAAGTAAGAGAATCTGTTCTTGCTGATTCGTCGCCAGAGTCTGTATGGACGATCCGATTCATTGATCAAATCGCCATGCTCGGCATGAATGCGTTTTCCGGCCCATTCCCTTTGCAAGAAATCGGGCGCCACTCTACGGAAAAGAACACCTTCGAATTGCGAAATTCCAAAGTCCCGGTTTCCCTCCACGTAGTCCATTTGCAGCCCTGAGGAAGATAGATCCTTCATTCGCTGCAGAATCGGCTTCTGGAATTCCATTGTTAAATCGTTCCACCCGAGCCACAAATCGAAAAGATCCCCAACGATAAGAACCTGATCCTGATTTTTGCTCGCATGATCCAAAAACTGAAGGAACAACTCATTCCGCTCTGATGTCTCTGGACCAAGATGGAGATCACTGATTACCAGGAGATTCATGGTTTAAAGGTTCAAAGGTTCAAAAGTTCAAAAGTTCAATGTGCTTTCACAAAATGCTTTTGCACCTTTGAACTCCTGAACCCTTGAACTTTTTTTTGTCGGCCGGCCAACATCTAATGAATTAGTTTATCTTTGTTTTTTACTTTAATTTTTCTAAAGTAGTTTCCAGTGCACTGACAACTTCATCATGTGAAACTTTCGCTTTGTTGAAGCGGATCATCAGCTTAAAATTATTTCCCCTAAACCTGAACAGGAATGGTTCTGCTTTTTTACTTGAAGTAAGTTGTTTCTCTTTGCGAACATCATTGCGCGAAAGATTTTCGCGTCCGATTCGCATCGCAAGATTTTTCATTTCTTCCACATTTGGTTGGCGCACGATTTGAAGCAAAAGTGATTTGCTTGAAATGTCGGCCTGCCGACATAGATCGCGCACTTCTTGCGGAATTTGATTTAGCGAAAGAGTTTCCGTAACGGATGTACGCGATTTTCCGATCACCTGCGCGATTTGCGCGTGTGTATATTGAAATTTTTCTGCGAGGGATTGCAAACCATCCGCTTCTTCAAATGGTGTTAGATCTTTGCGCTGCAAATTTTCGATCAATGCGATTTCAAGCATCTCGCGATCATCAACATTTTTTTCTATGCAAGGAACAACGGAAAGTCCAACTTCCTTGGAAGCGCGCCATCTCCTCTCCCCTGCCACGATTTGATAACCATCTTCGAAGCGACGAACGATCAGTGGTTCCAAAATTCCTTTTTCACGGATCGAGGCAATCAGTTCAGAGAGATCATCGAACTCCCGCCGCGGTTGATCTGGATTCGGCCGGATGAGCTCAATCGGAATATAGCGTCCAACAACTCCTGACTTTTCTTCCAGAAGCTCATCCACATAATGCAAATCATGTTTCATGCGAATCGACTCAGGCAGTCCTCTTTTCACGATTTAGAACCTCCCTGCTTAATTCTTCATATTCAACGGCACCCGAAGATTTAGGAGCATAAGTGAAGATGCTTTCCCGGTACGCAGGACTTTCCTCGAGACGCACGCTTTTGGTGATCATGGTGCGAAAAACCTTCTCACCAAAAGTGCGTTCAATCTGCTGCACGATATCATGCCCCAGAGTAGTCCTGCGATCATGTAAAGTGACCAAAATTCCCAGAAGTTGCAACATGGGATTTGCGCGGGTCTTCACTTTTTGAATTGTTTCCAGCAAATCATCGGTTCCCTCCAATGCAAAATAAGAAGACTGAATGGGAACCAGGACATGCGTTGCAGCCACGAGCGCGCTTACTGTGATCAACCCCAAAGTAGGTGGGGTATCGATCACAATATAAGGATATTCGGATACGAGAGGCGCCATTTTGTCCTTTAGACGGAAATGAGAATCAATTTCTCCCATTAACTTACTTTCCAGCTTTGCCAGCGAGATTCTGGCAGGAGCAAGATAAAGATTTGCAACGGATGTTGGGCGAATGATCTCAGGAAAATTACCGAGCCCGTCAATCATGGCGTCATAGACCGATTTTTCAACTTGATCCGAATTAAGAAAAGAAAGAGTGCTGTTCGATTGCGGATCCAGATCCAGTAGAAGCGTCTTATGCCTTTTATTGGCGAGCGCTGCCGCAAGATTAATGGCCGTGGTGGTCTTCCCCACCCCACCCTTCTGGTTGGCAATTGCAAGAATCATAGATCCATCTTAGCGCAAAGCGGGAGTGGCATAAAGTAAGCAGGCTGGAAGCCGAGGTTGTTGAATAATTCGAAAGAGTCTGTTCACGATGCGGACCGAACTATTCAACAACCTCAGCCTGCGGCCCCTGATGCAGGCAGGATGCCTGCGCTCCATAAACTAATAGGTTAGAACTAATACTGTGGAAGGTTACATCTTGTACTTGCCGAGTTCGTCCGGCCGGAGATTCTCCAGCCAGCGCTGCAAGCTTTCGCTATCTGCCAGATCCCGGGTCCCATCCAAACTTTTCGCCTTGTTGATCACTTCTTCTTCAACAAAGATTGGAGATTTCATTCGCAAGGCAAGTGCGATTGCATCACTTGGACGGGAATCAATTGCTACCGTTTCCCCATTGGTCTCGATGAAAACGAGCGCATAAAATGTGTTGTCCCAGAGATTGTTCACCACAATCTTCTTCACGCTTGCATTGAGCCCCGCAATGACATTTTTCAACAGATCGTGTGTCATCGGTCTGGGAGTCGTGACATTCTCCATCTGTAAAGCGATGGCATTTGCCTCGAAAAACCCAACCCAAATTGGCAGAATTCGTTGTCCATCCAGATCGGACAGAATGACAATGGGCATGTTTGTAATGGGATCTAACATCAAACCCTTAATCCTCATCTCTACATGCATAAATTTCCAACACCCCGTAACTAAAACTAACTAAACTATATATAGGGCACACAAGTGTGTCAAGGAATTGTGGTCAACGCGACGTGCTTACCCGAAGTTGCGCGAATAGCAAAATGAAACGTATAATTCCTTCCTTATGAAAAACGAGGAAAAGAAACCATCATCGTCCATTTCGCCGCTGGCAATCATAGCATTTGGCCTGGTGCTCATAGCAATTGCCACTTATGCTGTGCTTGTCAAAAAAGATGAGCCTGCGCAAACTCAGACGGAACATACGCACAAGCACGAACCGGTTATCAGTGTTCCGCAGGGACAAACTGCTCCCGCTTCAACGGAAACCAAGTCCGTGGATTTCAAGATACCTCCTTTTAACGTAGACGTTGACAATGTAACCCTGCAGCCCGTCAAAGATCCCGCAACAGTTAGTCCCGCGGCGAAGGCTTCCTATGTTGTAGTCCAGAATGATCCTAAATTGATCGCGCAACTTCCCTGTTTCTGCTACTGCGAGCGATTTGGACATACCTCTTTGCATGATTGTTTCGTCAGCGATCACGCGGAAATCTGTGATATTTGTATGAAGGAAGCGCTTCAGGCAGATCAGCTGGCGAAGCAAGGATTGTCCCCGTTAGAAATCCGTGAGACGATCATCGCGGAATTTCATCCGCGCGAGAATACCGATCATAGCGGTCACGATCATGACTAGTATCTGTTCCCAGACTGCTCAGCCACAATGAGAATAGATCAGGAAGCGCTCCATCGCCGTATTGCGACGCTTCTTGATCTGCGAAAACACTTTGTCGTTGCCACTATTCTGGAAACGAAAGGATCCTGCCCGCAACAATCCGGAGCAAAAATCATCGTCCGCTCCGATGGATCGTTTGAATTCACAATCGGTGGAGGAACCTTTGAAGCCGAAGTGATTCAGGACAGTCTGGCCTTTTTGAAAAGCGATTCGCCACAAACCAGAGACTACAAGCTTACAAAATCTGAACTTGGAATGTACTGTCAGGGTCTGGTAAAAGTGTTTTTTGAAAAATACGCCCCGCGCCCGCAGCTACTGATTTTTGGAGGCGGGCATGTGGGCCAGGCTTTGTCGCGAATCGGAGCGGCAACGGAATTGTTTTCGGTGGTTGTGGTTGACGACCGGAAGGAATATGCAAGCCGGAAGAAACATCCGGCCGCGGACAGGATTATTTTAACTGATCGCAATTTTACGAAAAAGATTCCACAAGTAGATGAAGAAACTTACATTGTCATCCTCACACGATGCCATGCAACAGACAAATTGCTGGTTCAAAAATACGCCGATTCAAAAACTGCTTACGTGGGTCTAATCGGCAGCCAGGCGAAAATACGTCAGTTTGCTCGGGAACTGCAGCAGGAAGAAGGGATGCAAGCAAAAACGTTTGAGCGAATTCACGCGCCAGTGGGCTTGCAGATCGGCGGAAAGAATCCATCGGAAATCGCTATTTCGATTCTGGCGGAAGTGTTGCTGGTAAAAAACTCCAAACGATTGGAAAGATCCTTAGATTTTAAGAAGGCTTAATATACTTCTCATAATCTTCCAGGGTGTCAATATCAATAACGACTCCAGGATCATCGACTTCAACAAAAGATATGTTCGTCGCAAAAAAAGCTTGCAAATCCTTCCCGGTCTGATGCGGCTGCAGTCCTATCGCGGCTTCCATCGCATCCTTGTTGTAGATAACCGGATGTCCCTTTCGATCTTGATAGACCGGGATCGTTAAAGCTCTTCCTGCATGATTTCTGCTTTCGATCAGCGAGGCTACAGTTTCCCTTTTGATCAAGGGCTGATCCACCGGCCAAACCATCACTTCGTTTATCATCTCAGGAAGCTTGCTGATTCCTTTTTGAAGAGACGAAATCTGGCCCTGCATGTAATTCTCATTGTGGATGCAGGAAAGCTGCGACAAGCTCTGCGTAATTTTTTCGTGATCTGCACCGGTGATCACGGAAATTGAGCCGATTCCTGCTTCTTTGGCTTTACGAATGATGCATTCGACAAATGTTTCCTCTCCAATCTTCAGGAGAGCTTTCGGGAAGCGGATGCGGGAAGACTCCCCTGCTGCGAGTATGAGTAAAGCCAACATAAATAAACCACGGAGTCATGAAACAAAGTGGCGCGGACGTCTCGTCTGCGGCAGTTCGCAGGCGGGACGCCTACGCTACTTTGTCCGTGACTCCGTGGTGAAAAATCAAAACTTTACTTTCAGTCCGATCATGAGCCGGCGCGGCGGAACGAAAATGGAGCCAACTCCAAAGGCTCCTTCAGTGCCGGGACCCGATAATGTAGTAGCGACATCCAAAAATGTGTCACTATTGAAGACATTGAAAATATCCGCAGAGACCGAAAATCCGAAGGATCCGGAAACAATGAAATCCTTCTCTATTCGCAGATCGAGCAGGTTGACATTCTCGGTCCTGCGCGAGCCGTCTCGCTGTTCTGCGAAGACCGTGCGAATGCCCTGGTTTAATACAACTGCAATTTGACGCGCGTAAGGCCGCCCAGTTAAAGCGGAATAGTTCCCGCTCAGAGTCATATCCCACGGAAGCAGGTAGCTTCCTTGCAGTTTGAAAATGTACTTACGGTCTCCATTTAGCAAACCATCCGCGTTGATATAGTCATTTGGATCCTGACCGTAGACGGAATTGTCAAACGGAAAGAACGAAGAATCCTGATCATCATACGGACCAATCCCGCTACCCGCATGAAATCCTTCCGTCTTTGATATTGT
>JAKEFK010000117.1 GCA_022616075.1 bacterium | reverse complement strand
GCGCTGGCCGATCCGCCCAGCGTGCCGAGATTGATTACCTGATAATTCGTTGTTGCCTGTTGATTCGCTTTCGCTGCGGGCCATACCGGAACCGCCAACAGAGCAAGCAAGGCCATCGACATTACATAAGTCAAAATCTTGCACTTCATTTTGTCTCCTTTCCTGTTTATTGCTTTTGTGATGTGAACAGGGAGGCTGAAAGCAAGCGCCTTGCCATGTGCTGTCCGAGGATAAATTGAGTAACTCGATCGCAAGAAGTTGGACTGAAAGTGAATCGCGATTTTTGCCGGTGCATTTTTTTGGCGTTCGTTTGAAAATTTTGCGGAGCTTTATCCCGTTCGTTCCGAAATCCGGCGAATTGAATCAAGTTCCCTGAGTGTACAAAAAAATGAAACGCAGTCGTGCTTTTTTGTCGAAGGTCTCCTTCGGATCAGGTTGCATAGGTTTTGCATAACCGCCAAGACGCCAAGAACGCCAAGACCGGAAATAAAACTCTATATTTCTTGGCGAACTTGGCGCCTTGGCGGTTGATATTCATGTATTTCCTGATTCTTTGCTTGATTCTCATTCCAACTGGAGTATTTGCAGTTGACCTGCACAACACCGTTCTGGATTTTTGGAACAAAGGAAACGGTTTACCGCAAAACTCCGTTTACGCCATTACGCAAAGTCGCGATGGTTATCTCTGGCTCGCCACTCAGGAAGGACTCGTTCGTTATGATGGCGTGCGCTTTAGTCTGTTTAATCGCAAAAATATTCCCGCATTAAAACAAAACTATCTCACCGCTATTCTCGAAGCATCGGATAACAACATGTGGCTGGGAACTTTCGGCGGCGGAGTAACCCGCAGTGGCGCGGGCGTCTCGCCTGCGACGATTACGACTCATGAAGGACTTGCAGACGATATCGTGAACGATGTTTTTGAAGCCAGCGACCACAGCATCTGGATCTGCACGATGCGCGGATTGAACCGGTGGAAAGAGGGAAAGTTGAAGCTCTATACTCTTCCGCATCGAAGAGTGAGTTCCATTGCTGAAGGGCCGGCGGGAACGCTCTGGATTGGAACTGACGGCGGGCTAGTTCAAATGAAAAATGGAATTTTCAAAACTTATACAACAGAGGATGGACTCTCCAGTAATCTCATCAGAATCGTCCGGACCGGAACAGACGGCAGTATTTGGGCCGGGACTTCAGGGGGCGGCCTGATCCAAATGAAAAATGGAAGACTCACAATTTACGACAAGCGTAACGGATTGGCGAACGACGACGTCACCGCGTTAAATGAGGATCGTCATGGGACCTTGTGGGTTGGCAGCATGGGATGCAATTTGCAGCGATTCCAAAATGGCAAGTTCATCGATTATGAAAGAGAACTGAGCGGTAAAACTGTGACCAGCATTTACGCGGATGCAGAAGAAAATCTATGGATCGGAACTCTCGAAGGCGGACTATTTCGTACGCGGAAGTCGACCATTCGTACGCTGATGGAAAACAATTACACCTGGTCCATTTATGAAGACAGCAAGAATACAAAATGGATCGGGACTTCAGAGTATGGCTTGTATCAATACAAGAACGGTCAGTTTACTGAATTTGGTCCATTGAAAGGTTTGTCGGATCCGGAAGTGTTTACGATGGCGGAAGATCACGAAGGCACTTTGTGGGTCGGGACAAGAGAGGGAGTGAACTGGATCAGGAATGGAAAGATTTCGGCTTTCCCGCTACAGAAGCAGTTGCCGAACCTTTTTATACGGGCTCTTTTCGTTACGAGAGATGGAGCGGTATGGATTGGAACGTACGGTGGAGGATTGGCCCGGTACCACGATGGAAAGCTCAGGACCTACACAACCAGAGATGGATTGGGGAATGATTTTATCCGGCACATTTTTGAAGATCGCCGCGGAAGTATCTGGATTTCCACCTACGGCGGCGGTTTATGCAGATTCAGTAACGGACGGTTTCAACAGTACACAGTCAAAGACGGACTCTCCTACAATGTTACGGGCCCGATTTACGAAGATGCCGATGGTGTGCTCTGGATCGGCACGATCGGTGGTGGACTCAATCGATTTGAACGAGGGCGCTTCAAAACTTTCAATACTCAAAATGGACTCTTTGATGACAAGATCTTTGCAATCCTGGAAGATGAAAAAAACAATCTCTGGTTGAGCTCCAACAACGGCATTTTCCGCGTGAATCGAAAAGAGCTCAACGCATATGCGCGCGGAGAAATGCGGGCGTATCAGTGCGAATCCTTTGGCACATCCGAAGGGATGAAGGAAACCGAATGTAACGGAGGTTCGCAACACTCGGGCTGGAAGATGCGTGATGGTTCTCTCTGGTTCCCTACAGTGAAAGGGCTTGCGATCGTAGATCCCAACAGCATGAAACAAAACTTAATTGCGCCACGCGTGGTAATGGAAAGCGTTCGCGCCGATCGCAAATCCGTTCATGCGTCGCGGTGGAACGAGTTTGAGCCGGGAACGAGAGACTTGGAATTCCAGTACACAGGAATCAATTTCGCAGACCCTGAGGGAATCGTCTTCCAATATAAATTGGAAGGATTTGACAGAAAATGGGTGAAAGCGGAAACGCGCCGGACCGCTTACTACACCAACATACCTCCCGGGGATTACCAGTTTCGCGTGATCGCCATGAATAAGGATGGCGTCTGGAACAAAACGGGAGCGGTCTATGCGTTTCGCATAAATCCGTATTTCTATCAGACCAGATGGTTTCTTGTTGCATGCGTCATAGGGTTTGTCGTTGTTGCATGGGCGATCACGAGATTTCGATTACGGCAGCTGGTTCAGCAAAACGCAATTCTGGAAGCGAAAGTGGTTGAACGAACTTCGATGTTACAGGAAACAGCGCGGGAAGCCGCGATTCTGGAGGAGCGAAATCGAATTGCGCAGGATCTTCACGATAATCTTGCGCAAGGACTCGCCGGTATTGTGGTGCAAATCGACGCGGCGAAACGTGTGCTGGGGGATTCGCCGCTGGATGCCAGGCAGCATCTGCAACACGCATCGAATCAAGCCCGCGATAGTCTGGAGGAAACGCGGCGATCCGTGCGCGCGCTCCATCCGCTTTTGCTGGAACGCAGTGATTTGTATCAGGCGCTGTCAAAACTCACACAACAATTGGCAAATGGAGCTACCGTGAAAGTGGAATGCAATTTGAAAGGCACGCCAAGAACGCTTTCGAAAGAAGTAGAATTGAATCTTTTGAGAATCGCTCAAGAAGCAATTTCAAATGCTTTAAAACACAGCAATGCGCGCGAAATCGGAATTCATTTGATTTTCGCACCGGAGCAAATTGAACTTCGTGTGTGCGATAACGGTCACGGTTTGAAGAGTCCAAAATGGAAAAGCGACCAGGATCAAGGACTCGGTTTAGCCGGAATGCAGAGCAGGGCTGAAAAGATCGGAGGCTCTCTTGCCATTCGCAGTCAGAATGGCAAAGGGACCGAAATCCTGATTCAAGTCCCAGCATGAGGAGTAGGGGCGACCCATGTGGTCGCCCGTGGCGGGCAGGCACAAGGCCTGCCCCTACCAGAGGCAAGAATTGACGATTATGAGTACCCAAAAGATACGAGTGCTCGTGGTTGATGATCATCCTGTCGTACGCGAAGGACTTGCCGCGATGATTTCTCGCGAACCGGACATGACGGTCGTGGCTCAGGCAAGGGACGCCAGGCAAGCGATGGAACTCTTTCGTACGCATCTTCCCGATGTTACGCTTCTCGATCTGTCCCTGCCCGACCAGAGCGGAGTGGAAGTGATTGCCGCTTTGCGTCCTGAATTTCCGGATGCGCGTTTTATTGTGTTAAGCGTTTTCGACGGCAATGAAGATATCTATAGAGCGCTGAAAGCCGGCGCGTTGAGTTATTTGTTAAAGGATTCGGAGCCCGATGAGCTGCTTCATGCAATCCGTGAGATCAATGCAGGCAAAAAATATTTGCCGGGAAGAGTTGCTTCCAAACTCGCAGAACGGATTACAGAGGATTACCTGACTTCCAGAGAACAGGAAGTCGTTCAATTAATGGCGGACGGAAAATCCAACAAGCAAATCGCCGATGATTTGAATGTGAGTGAAGGCACTGTAAAAAATCATGTCACCAATGTTCTGGAAAAATTGGGAGTTACCTCAAGAAGCCACGCCATTGTTGAGGCGCTCCGGCGAGGCATCGTTCACCCCGCAAATCTCTATCGAAAGTCATAGAGAACGCCACCTCTTTTGACACTTCCGCCATTCCTGTTTCTAGTCTTCAATGAAGCAGAGGTGTGAAATGATCCAGAACCGAATCATCTTAAAATCTGACGGTCGAATTCTATTCATTCACCCGGAAGAGATAGATTGGATAGAATCAGAAGGAAACAGCATCCGTTTGCATTCGAAAAATGAATGTCAGTTGATCAAGGCGCAAATGAATCAACTGGAGGAAGCACTGGATCCGGAAAATTTTTTCCGTCTCAACCGGTCGGCAATCGTAAATCTCGATTTCATTCGGCAAATGGAGCCAGGTTTCCGCGGGACATATCGAACGGTGCTGAAAGATGGAACAGAATTGATCCTGAGCCGGAATTATCGGGAAAGATTATTTGCACAAATTTCCGCCGGCGTGCGTTTCCTGTCCATTGCTAAATAAGCAAAGTAGCGCGGACGTCTCGTCTGCGCTTAAGTTTCGCAGGCGAGGCGCCCGCTCTACTTTGTTCGGAGGTAAAGATGACACAAGTATTCTTCTTCGCTGTTCTGGCTTTTGCATTTGGAATCGCTCAGGTATTTGCGATATCTGAATCGGATGAATCGCCTGCCGAGATTGAGAAGATTGTCGCGGACCTGGATACCGAATTTCAGGCCGCTGTTGAGCGCAACGACGCGGACACCATGGATCGAATTCTGGCTGATGACATGGTTCTGGTTCTTGGAAACGGCACTGTTTACACGAAAACTGACCAGCTTGAGGAAGCCCGGTCCAAAATTATTGTGTACGAACAGCAGAAAGAAATTGACAACTCCCAAAGGGTCCGTGTTTGGGAAAACACTGCAGTTGTGACCGCCAAGCTATGGATTAAAGGAACACGGGAAGGCAAAGCCTTCGAGCGAAAGGTGTGGTTCAGTGACATCTACGTGAAGACAAAGAAGGGCTGGCAATACGTGTTTGGCCAGGCTTCGTTGCCGCTACCCAAGGAACCTTGATGGCCCGCCGGCGAGCCGCCTGAGACTGTCCGAAAAGTCAGATGGAGCGCGGACTTCCAGTCCGCAAAAACATCGGAGTTCGACTAGTGCTTTGCGGGCAGGATGCCCGCGCTGCAGTTAGAGCCCGCTAAATCCGGACTTTTCGGACAGCTCCCTAATCCAAAGGAGAGGCTAGAAACGTAAAAATAAGAGTGAAAAGAAGAGTCTGGAACGCAGTCATCATTTTGCTCGTTCTCTTTTTTGTTTGGATTGGCGTGGATTTTTTTTCCCCGCGACACGGAAGTTTGAAAACGTTCGCTCCTTCAGTTGTCGCGAAACTCGAAACAGAAATGTGGCGTTCTTACTATGAGCGAAAACCACTGCGGCTCTTCCTTCAACTTTCCGAGCTTCTGCGCACGCAATATCATTTGCCCTTCTTTCGCTCCATGACCGTTTCCTATCAGGCAACTCGTGCCGCTTTCGTTTTCAAGAAAGGGCACAACAGACAGGATTATGAAAAGGCATTGCCCTATCTTGTCCGCTACTTCAAAGCCATCCGGAAAGCCGTGGATATACCGTTTGATGTAGAACAGGCTTCAAAGACCGAATTGGAATGGTGGATCGTGCACCGGGAACGAAAGAAACATACGGCGGAAGACCTGGGACTCGCGCTTGCCGAGGCGACGGCGGAAATTTATCGAATGCCCGCCGAAAAGTTTCTGCAACACGCGCAACTAAGAGCGGAGGCTATGCTGCTTCGCAGTAGACTGGCGGAAACAAGAAGCGTCACAGATGCTGACTGGAATCAGATTAACAAAATACTGGAAGCTTCGTGGCAATCGCTCTGGACAGAGCTGCATAGTTAAGCAAAGTAGCACAGGCGTCCCGCCTGTGTGGAGCTTCACAGGCGAGACGCCTGTGCTACTCTAATGCTGTCCATTTATATTATCCTGTATTGTGGCTGCTCAGACTGTATTGGTTGTAGAGGATGACGAGGAACTTCGGAACCTCATCGCTCTTGTTTTGCGCGACAAAGGACATTCCGTAACAACAGTTTCCAATGGCATCGATGCATTAAAAAGCATCGCCTCGCAAAAACCTTCCCTTATGATCCTGGACTTGATGATGAAAGGGATGTCCGGTGAAGAAGTTTGTAAAACTATCAAAGAGAATCCTGTTTTGAACGACATCATGATCATGGTTTTGAGCGCCAAGTCTGATTTACAAAACAGATTGGACTGTTTGAATCTTGGGGCCGAAGAATATCTGGTGAAGCCGATTGATCTGGAAGAGCTGGCGACACGGGTCGGTCGTTTTCTCGGTTGGATGAGCCGCTGGCAATCCGCAGCCACAAAAGCGGAACAACCCTCGGATACCGGGCAAAAAAAACCGGATGACGCTGCAAACCTTCAGCAAAAGACTCTTCCGACCATACATGTCCCGTTGACTCCTCCGGTTGTTTCCCCGGCTGTGGCCGACACGCCAAAGCAAGAAACAAAGTCACATTATGGAATCTACAGGTTGGAGAATCTTGCGGGAACAGGCGGAATGGGTCTGGTTTACAAGGCTTACGATGAAGGATTGGATCGCTATGTAGCCCTCAAAGTTTTGTCAAAAGAATGGTCCGATTCCCCTCAAACACTGGAAGGATTCCGCCGCGAAGCAAAGTTGATTGCCGCGCTCAATCATCCAGGGATCGCCCAAATCTATACGTTTGCCGAAGAAGACGGGGAATCCTATTTCGCGCTGCAATGGTGTCCCGGTGGATCATTGGCAAATCTTATCCGTAGAAAAAAGAAGATTCAGCTTCTGCCTGCGATCGATATCCTGCTGCAATGTTCCCGCGCCCTGGAAGCGGCCTCTTTGAAGGGAGTGGTGCACAGAGATATCAAACCAAGCAATCTTATGTTTGATGAAAATCAACAAATCAAAGTTGTGGATTTCGGGATTGCCTTCACGGAAAAATTGCCCGAAAAGCCGGACGAATCCAAGATCATCAGAGGAAGTCCGCTTTACATGTCTCCCGAACAGGGACGCGGCGAACGTACGGATCATCGCACCGATATCTATTCTCTCGGAATTACTTTTTATCAGATGCTTTATGGTCATTTGCCTTTTTCGGCGGAAACGCCCTATGAATGGATAGCAAAACACGCAGAAGATCCATTTCCTCCCTATGACAACCTCGGAGGTGAGATTCCCCCACGGGCCTACCAGATGATTGAAAAGATGACGCAGAAGGATCCAGGCCTTCGCTATCAGAAATATCCCGAACTGATCACGGACGTGGAAAAGCTTCGGACTGAACTCTACAGTCAGCGACGTCTAAAAATTCCGAGACCGGTAAAGCTCGCCGCCACGCCTGCGATTAAAAGCGACGATTTCTTTGATCTTCTGTCCAAAATATTCAACAGCGGAAGCACGGGAATATTGAAAGCGAAATGGGGCCGCCTTGAAAAGCAATTCCTTATCTTGCGAAAGGAAATTGTGAGCTTTGAATCGCCACAACAGGATGAAAGTGCTTGGACCGTGTTGGCCGATAGGAAGCTGATGCGAAAAGAAGATATTCCCTCGGTGCACGTTGATCTGGAGGAGTCCTTAAACCACTTGCTTTTCATTCAGGCCATGACTCCCGAAGACTTTGAGGCAACTTACCGTGAAATCATGAGGCAATCGGTAATGCAAGTATTCCAGTGGGCTGAAGTTCAAGGAGAATTTCTTGAAACTCGAATTGAACACGATCCTTTCAGCAGGATTTCGATAGCAAACATTCTGACCGATGCTGCGCGGGCCGTCATTCCCTATGAGAAAATTAGTGATCGCGTTCCCCGAAATGAGTACATTGTTCATGCTCCCGGATCTAATGAAATTCTCGAGATGTTGAATCTACCGCGAGCCGAAAGTTTTTTGGTTTCCCGTTTGGAGGGAGAGAACAATACAGTCGAAACGCTTCGGCTTCTAACGAATTTTTCTGAAGAGAACATTTGCCGCACCGTATTTGCATTGGAGAAAATGAAGGCGTTGAAGTACACGGCCCCCATGGAACGCCGGCCCCGGCGCAAAACCGAGGAACCGGCTCCTCAACCTCCTCCGATCGTCCCCGAGCCGGAGGCGCCGGCTCCGCAGGCCCCGCAAAAGAAGATTAAAGATTCGGATCGCAAGAGTAAATGGACAGAACCGGGGCCTGTTCTCAATCCCCAGACAGCCGGTAAGCATTTCAAACTCGCGGAAGAGAAATACAAATCCGGTCGATATTACGAAGCCGAGCGGCATTGCGTGGAAGCGATTAGAAATAATCCGAGTGAAGCAAAGTATCACCACCTGATGGCGCTTTCTATGGCGAATCATCCACACTCGCTTCGTGTCGTTGAAGAATCATTCCTCAAGGCAATTGAATTGGACCCTAAGAATGTTGAATACCGCCTTGATTACGCCGGATTTCTGAGAATTCAAAAGCGTTTGAATGACGCTGTTGACGAGTGTAAAAAAATCCTTGAGATCTCGCCCCGAAATGAAAAAGCAAACAATCTTCTGACCGAAATTGCGCTCGATAAATAAGAATTAGAGCATCGACTAGTTGGATTGCCCAGGCCAGCCCAATTAGGTTATCATTTCAACATACGACTCCCATTTTCGGAGCAGGGAGAATATCGTGCATCTGCTTTCCGGGGATCAGTACCGCAGTCTCATCGAACAGCTTCCAGCCATAACTTACATTGCCGAAATAGGAATTGCGGGTAAATGGCTTTACGTAAGTCCTCAGATCGCACAGATTCTTGGCTTTTCCGTTGACGAATGGCTGCAGAGATCGGACAGCTGGATCAATCAGGTTCATCCAGACGACCGTCAGGAGGTTCGGGCAAAAGAAAAAATTTGCCAGGAACGGCATGAACCATTCCGCGCGGAATATCGGATGCTGACTCGGTCCGGACAAACAATTTGGGTGCGAGATGAAGCGAATTTTGTATACGATGCGTCGGGAACTCCTGTTCTTTACCAGGGCGTCATTCTCAACGTAACAGATCAGAAAACAGCAGAGGAATCTCTACGGCACTCCGAGCTTCATCGCCTGAAAAGCGAAGAAAACTTTAAACATCTTTTCGCCAATAATCCCCTTCCCATGTGGGTCTATGATCTGGAAAATCTGGCCTTTCTTGAAGTAAACGAGGCTGCAATAATGCAATACGGATATGAAAGAAACGAATTCCTTCAAATGAAGATTTTGGATATCAGACCGGAATCCGATCAAATGCGGGTCATTGAAGAGATTGCAAAAGGACGGCCGGATTATAAGAAATCCGGAGGGTGGCGTCATCGCAGGAAATCAGGAGAAATCATTGATGTTGAAATTACATCTCATACTTTAACTTTCGAAAGACGGAAAGCGGTACTGGTTGTTGCCCAGGACGTCACTGAAAAAAGAAGAATGGAAGAAGAGAAGAGCAAGCTGGAAACGCAGCTGCGGCAAGTTCAGAAAATGGAAGCACTCGGCCATTTGGCGGGTGGTGTCGCTCACGATTTTAATAATCTCCTGATGGCAATCACAGGCTACTGTGAAATAGCAAAGCTTCAGCTTTCGGAAGAAACCCCCGTGCGTGCCACGGTTCAAGAGATCTATGATGCAGCCGCTTTGGGCGCTTCTTTAACAAAGCAATTGCTTTCATTCAGCCGGAAACAGGCGATCGAACCCAAGATAATAAACTTAAACAACATCGTTAAGAGTATTGAGCCAATTCTCAGACGCTTGATTCGTCAGGATGTCGAGCTGCGGTTGCATCTTGATAAAGACCTTGGTTCCATCAAAGCCGACAGCAGTCAGATAGAGCAGGTCATTCTAAATCTGGCTGTTAACGCGCGAGATGCAATGCCCCAAGGCGGAACGCTCTCGATAGAAACAACGAATGCCGAGCTTGATGCAGGTTATGTCAGCACTTATCCGGATATTCTTCCGGGTGAGTACGTAATGCTATCGATTGCAGACAATGGTATCGGCATGGATAAAGAGACGCAGTTACACATTTTTGAACCGTTCTTTACCACAAAAGAATCCGGACGCGGTACCGGCCTTGGATTGGCCACTGTTTTTGGAAACGTCAAGCAAAGCGCGGGACATATCACTGTTTATAGTGAGATGGAAAAGGGAACAACGTTTCGTATTTACCTGCCGCGAGAATTTCATGGGTCTGCGTTGGAAGTTGATGGCACTCGCTCCCCTCTTCCGCTGGTTGCCGGGAACACTACGGTTCTCCTTGTGGACGATAACGATGTCGTGAGACGCGCTTTGGCAGGTCTACTCGAGTTGCATAACTTCAAAGTGCTTGAGGCGGGAGACGGGCAGAAGGCGTTGAAGCTATTAGAAGAAGAAAAAGAGCTGATTAACATTCTCATAACTGACATGATGATGCCCAAAATGAGTGGAACAGATCTAGCCGCAAGGGCGCGTTCTTTTCATCCGGAACTTTCGGTACTCTATATGTCGGGTTATTCAGAACATATGGTGAGCTTCCAGGCAGACGCCAGGACTTCATTTCTGACGAAGCCTGCGCCAATCCAAAAGATTCTTCAAAAGATTAGTGAGCTGGTCAAAGCTGCCACGGTTTGATCTGTTTATGTTTTACGCCTGCTTTCTGACAGTCTTTTCAACAGTTGGCATTGGCATTTTTTTTACCGATTTTTTCATTTCACGGCTTCCTTGAAACGCGCAACAGAGCCTTTGTAGTCGGCAAAGAATTCGATTTGAATTTCTTCACCAAATTCCAGGATCGCGAAGTTGCGCCGGCTCAATAGAAAACGCTTGTCCGGACTGGACAATCTCCGTAGTTGGCCAAGAAAGGCGCCATTCAATAATGAAACTTTTTCCTTTGCGGCCCACTCCAGCGCGAGCCGCACGATTCCAAAGGGCGCAGGAGATCCGATTCCTGAAGAAACGACCTGGTTGATTTTCATCGGAGTACCATCGGGAAAACGGAATTCCGGGAGAGTCGATTCCAGTTCCCCAACGGTGGCGACATGCACATCACCGCACAAAAAGAGGACCCTGGTGCCCGGCGATTCTGAAATAAATCTGAAAATTGCAGAGAGGAGTTTGAGTCCTTCAGTCTGATTGTTGCTGGCCGTCCAGGAATCGCGCAAATCTTCTCGCAGGGCGACTTTCCATTCGACCCGTTCCAGTAATTTTAGGTAGGACATAACAGGCACATGCAAGAAAGGAACAGCCGTGATGACTACAAGAAACGTCGGTCTTTGCTTGGCAAGTGAGTCAAGACAGTTTTCAATATCGGCCAGCTGCCCGTTTCCCACAACGGTTCCTTGTTTCCACATCCGGTTGGTTCTTCCATCCAGCATCAGCAAAGACACATCACCGATCGTGGTTGAGAAGGCAAACGAATGTTCACTGATCCTGTCCGGGTTTTTCTGCGCCTGAAATTCCCAGAACGCCTTTTTTGCCGCCGCAAAAATTGTCTGAGCAAGTGGAGAGGCGTCATCGCTGTGGGACCCATAGCCATCGTAAATATCATGATCGTCCCACATCATGAACGATGGACAGGATTCTAAAACGCCCTGGATGTCAGGTGCGCACCATGTATCAAAATAAATTTGTCTATACTCAGAGGTTAAAGACTCGAGTTTTTCCCCGGAAGATGCCGCGACACTTCCAACCTGCCGCATGTAAATTGAATCTGCGTAGATCTGATCGCCCGCGTGAATCAACAAATCGACCTTGCGCGAAAGGACCTGTTCCTTGAGCTCCCGCCAGAGGAGGTAACGGCGATTTAGATCCGTCACGCGGAATATTCCATTGCAGCTCAGCAACCCGATGCGCAAAGGACGCTTTCCTGCAGGCAATAATTTCAAGACCCGTTTCCGCGCCGAGGGAGCATTTCCTTCAGATTCCACCGAGTACTGAACAAGCGTTCCGTCAAAACTGGCAGGCGCTTCTGTTAACTCAAGAAGAGCAATAGAGTACGGTGGTGCCGGAACCGCCAAAGCACTGGAATGATTTGAGTAACCGGGAGCACTGGAAAAGAGGTGGACAACACTTCCGGAGGGAAGTGGCGGATCAAAAACCGCCAGAAGTCTTGCGCTGTTTTGGGTAGCTTGCCCGACAATCACCAGGCGCGGTTCAGCCATGCAATTAATTATAGTTGCTGGCTAATCGTAGTTGCAGAGCATTTGGTATAGTTACGGCTATGAGTGACTTCATTCAGCGAATCGCATTTCATGGTATTATTGTTTTTTTCCTATTGTGGCAAATTCTCCGCCACTATCGCCCAACTTTTGATAAAATGCTTCCTCGGATGTCAGAAAACTCAGCCACCACACGTGAGAATCACTATGTTGAACTCAAAAGGATGATAGAGGTCCACGGGTTGCTGGTGATGCAGCCCTTCTATTACTTCCGGCAGATTTCTCTGAATCTTTTGATGTTTGCGGCGGGAGTCCTCTTACTATTCTGGACTGATAATTTATGGTTCCGGTTACTCGATGCTGTGTTCCTGGGATTCGTGGCGACTCAATCCGGATTCATCGCGCATGATGCGGGGCATGGGCAGATTTTCAAATCCCCCTGGAAAAACCATCTCATCGGTTTGCTCAACAACGTACTGTTGGGCGCAAGTTATTTCTGGTGGGTTGATACGCACAACAAACACCATAGCAAACCGAATCAGGTCTCCAATGACCCGGCCATCGACTACTCGGTAATTGCATTTTCAAATGAAGCTGCGCTCAGTAAAAAAGGAATTCTTCGAATCTTTGTGAAATATCAGGCATTTTTGTTTCTCCCAATGATGTTTTTGTATCCGGTGGCCATGAGAATCGATAGCGTCCGCTTTTTGCTCCGGAGTAAATCAAAGTATCGTCTGGTGGACGCTGTTCTGATCGCTTTGCATTTTGTTCTCTATTTCTGGCTGATATTCGGAGTGCTGGATCTGTGGATGGCTCTGCTCTTCATTGTGGTCCATCAATCCTTATTTGGACTTTACCTCGCATTCGTTTTTGCGCCGAACCATATGGGCATGGTCATTCTGGAAAAGGACACAAATCTGGATTTCTTGACACGTCAGGTGATCACGGCGCGGAACGTGAAAGGTGGTCGACTCACGGATTTCTTTTTCGGCGGACTGAACCTGCAGATTGAACACCATTTGTTTCCCAGAATGGCAAGAAATAAGCTTCGTGTTGCAAAGAAAATCGTAGAGGACTTTTGCCGGAAAAAATCGATTCGCTATTACGAAACGGGAGTCGTGCAAAGCTACGCCGAAATTTTTAAAGATCTCCACCGTGTAAGCCGCGCGCTTCGACGCAGCTCTCGCGCCCCTGTAGATCTGAATTTGTCTGAAACGGCTTAGCTCCCTCTTCATGGTCGCCCTCTTTACCTGACCCGACTACAAGGTCGCCCCTACTGTTCGCGAAGGATTTTCACGCCGGTCCAGTTGGATTGAAACGGAATGAATGCGCAGATGTAGGAGAGATAAATTTCATTTCCGTGGCGAGATACTCCCCATGTGCCAAGACCGTTATTCGGTCCGCCGTATTTGAAAACTTCCACGGGTCGTTCAGGATCCGCGACACTCACCACATTCAGGTCGCTCTTGCCGGTGGACATATAAATGAGTTTGTTCTGTTTGTCGAAAGCAATTTCGTTCGAATGCCCATCGCTTTTGAACCATTGCAAAGCGCCACCCGGGCATTTCCAGGGATTCCACCAGCTCACCGGTCGAATCATCCCCGATCCATTCACCTGTAGAACTTCCAATCCGCAATAATCTGTGGTCACGTACAGCAACGAACCGTCCACTACCAGATTGTTATAAGCGCGCGGTCTACCATTTAAAGCTGGATTCGAATATCTACCCACTTCGCGCGGCTGCGCATGGTTTTTCACATCGATGATTCGCACTCCTCCCGCGTCGTAGCACAGGTAAACCATTCCATCTTTGACATCGAGCCCCCGCGCATTGATTTTCGACTGGTCGGCCCTTCGATCGGGAAAATGAATGTCTGGAACGAAGATCGAAACCTGTTTGATGTTTTTCTTGTCGCTGATATCAAAAATCATGAGTCCATCTTTCATTGCGCCCAGGTACAAGTAGATTCCGGCGTTTTGCAGAGCCCCTGCGCCGCTTCGTCTCTTCGGATCGCTCCAAACAGAAACGACCAATGCGCTTTCGGGAGTGCTCACATCGATAATTGCAAATCCCGGATTTTGGACTGCGAGACCAAAATGATTTCCTAAGGCCAGATAAAGATGATCTCCGGTTTGCGAAAGATTCATCACGTGCAGATTGTGCAAGAGACGTATCGGTATGGTCTTGACAAGTACAGGCGCGCGCTGAATGTTGTAAATTTTCAATCCGCCGTCTTTCGAAGCTACATAAAGAAAATCTTTTCCCTGTGCGTCGTGGATCATTGTCATGGTCATCTCCCTGCAATTCGAAGGGATCTCATGTTTCAAGACAAGATCCATATCCGCTGATGCGGCGACGCCGGAGAAAAAACACCATAGAAGTAACGCAAAAGCTGCTTTCATAGTTACTGCCATTGTACAATTTACAATAGAATAAAAGAGGATGTTGGGGAAGTTCCTTTCCGGTCGCTACGAAATCCTGCAAGAAATCGGAAGAGGCGGGATGGGCGTTGTCTACCTGGCTCAGGATACAGTCCTGCAGCGGAAAGTCGCCATCAAGCTGATTTCCCCCGGTCGGATCAACGAAGAACAGGTGCAGCGTTTCCAGAGAGAAGCGCGCATTATCGCCGGCATGGATCATCCCTCGGTCGTGGGTATTCACGACATCGGAGAACACGAAGGCATGATGTACCTGATCATGCCGTATGTTCAGGGCACAAATCTCCGGGCTTATCTTTCCGAAGGATCGTTGCGGATCGGAGAGGCCCTGGAAATTGGCATTCAAGTAGCGGAAGCTCTGGACTACAGCCATCAGATCGGCGTCATTCACCGGGACATTAAACCGGAAAATATTCTGCTGACAAAAAGTGAATTCGGTGTGATTCGCGCGCGGCTCACAGATTTCGGTCTGGCAAGGGTGACAACCGAGGACCGGCTTACGCTGACAGGCAAGCTCGTGGGCACGGTCTGCTATTTGAGTCCCGAACAAATTTATCAGGCGGAGATCGATGGTCGCAGTGATATCTATTCGCTCGCAACAGTATTGTACGAATGCATTTCCGGTGAACCACCTTTTACGGGCGATTTTCATGAAGTTGTTTACCGTATCATTCACGAAGTACCGCTGGCTCCTTGTCAAAAAGGAATTCAGATCGACAAGGAGCTGCAGAATCTCATTTTGGAAGCGCTGCAAAAAGATCCGAACAAAAGGCCCGCAAGAGCAAAGACATTTGCGCAATCCTTAGAGACTTACAAAACCAAATTGCAGCGTGCTGGCAAAGCAGAAACGCTCCTGATCACTCCACAGGGAACAGAATTTCAGCCGCCGGACCGGTCGAAGTTTGTTGGAAGAGAAAAGGAGATGGCAGAAATTCAGCACCGTCTGAGCACAGCGATTTCTGGAGAATGTCAGTTTGTAGTGATCGGTGGTGAACAAGGAATCGGAAAAAGCCGGCTGCTGGAGGAATTCGAAATGCTCGCGCGGGCCCGCAAAGTTCAAGTTCTTCACGGAAGGTTCGTAGGAGAAGAACACGGATTTCGTTATCAAGGTTTTTGCGAAGCGATCCAGGAATTCTTCCGATATCGCGCCATCACAAGCTCTTCACCGTTGATCGATTTTTCTGATCTGGCCACGGATCTGAGAGCGTTTTTTCCTGTCCTGGGAGAAATTGGTGAGATTCGTGGCGCAGTCTCCGCGGATTTTCCCGTTTCACATTCCTCATCAAAAGATCCAACTGCTGTTTACGATCTTTTGGCGCGGGCGATGATTCGCGCCGGCTCGGGGAAGCCGCTTTTGCTGCTGTTTGAAGAACTGCACTCTGCCGGCGCATCGGCCGATGCCCTTCAGTACATCGTTCGCCGGATGGGACCTACGCCAACCATGATTATCGCCACTTACCGGACCACTGAAGTCGAAAAACGACATCCCTTGATGCACATGATTGGCAGCTTTGAAGGGGATCGCCGTTTTCTTCCACTTCATTTGCAACCGTTTCAGTTAAGCGAGCAACGTATTTTTGTCCAAACCGTTTTAGGAACCGATCAGCTGGACGACCAGCTGCTGAGAAGAATCAACGAAATCACGGAAGGAAATCCGTTTTTCATACAGGAACTGCTTCGTTCTTTGCTGGATACGGGAGGAATCATTCAGGAAGCTGGCGGAAAATGGATTATCGCAACCGAGATTGGCGGCCAATTCCTTCCGGCAACGATTCAGCAAACTGTCGAAAAACGACTTCGTGAGCTGCCCGCGCAACTGCATGAATTGCTGGCAGCCGCCGCCATTTTGGGAAAGAGTTTTTCTTCACGCGATCTGCAATTGCTGCTTCCTGCCGCGCACAATCTGGAAGAAGTGCTGGAGCAGCTCATCCATAAAGGCTTTTTGGAAGAAGAGCGTTTTTCGCGTGGCGATCTCCTGGCTTTCACCAGCGGAGTGCTGCGGGAAGTGCTGTATTCCAGTTTGCCGCGAAGCAAACGGAAAGCTTATCACCGTAAATATGCGGAAGAGTTGGAGAAAAGAAGTTCGGGAAAACTAACGCGCGTTTATCCCCAGCTGGTTCACCATTTTGTTCAGGGAGATGTGCCACCTAAGATCATTCACTACGGTTTGAAGCTTGCCCAGAAATCGCTTGATGCTTTCAGCGTGGATGAAGCGATTCGCGCGGCGAAGACGGTGGTCGACTACCTGGAGGAGGATTCCGGTTTAGACACGGGACTGGAAGCAGAAGCAAAGCTGATCCTGGCCGGTGCTTACAGGTTGAAAAGCAATTTCGATGCAGCTTTAAAGGAAGCGAGAGAAGCGATTCAGATCCTGCAAAAAGAAGGTGAGTTGCAGCAGTTAACAAAAGCGATTCTTCTGGCAGCGGAAACAGCCTGGGCCGCAAGGAAAGTAGAAGAAACACAAGCGTGGGTCGAAGCCGGTTTGAATCATGCCAGAAAGACTCAAGATATGACGTCCCTTGCCAGGTTGCTTTCACTTGCGGCAACCGTTTGCAATCTGCGCGGCGACTACCAGAAGGCCCAGAGTTGCCTGGAAGAGATGGAGCGCATCCAGAATTCTAATAAGGTAGAAGATCTGCGGTATCAAGGCGGCACTCTGGTGATAGCGATTCCTTATTCCATCCAACCGATCCATCCGGTTGAGCTGAAGCTGGATGAAGAAGCGGAGATTCTTGCGAACGTATTCGAACAGCTCATGAAAATGGATCCGGATGGAAATGTCATTCCATGGTTGTGCGAAAAATGGGATAACACCGGTGGAACTTTTACGCTTTCGATCCGCAAGAACATACGTTTCCACGATGGCGTCCCGGTTACAGCAGAGGAAGTGAGCGATTCATTGTGCCGCGCCATTTCGCTGGCTCCGTATAACATCCCCGCGGCGTTTGCGGCAATTCGTGGAGTCCCCGAGTTTCTATCCGGTTCTGCCACAACTGTTTCGGGAATTCGTATTCTCTCTGCGGAAAAACTGGAGATCCAACTAACGGAGGTTCTTCCGGTCTATCCCGCTTTGCTGACGGAATTGAGAACGGCAATCGTTCGAGAGGTAACAGAGGCTGGTGTACTCAAGCGCTTCGGAACAGGTCCTTTTCAAATCTCTACGTACGAACCACAGAGTTTGACTCTCACGAAGAATGAACATTACTGGAAAGGCATCATTCCCTTGCTGGATTCCCTGAAGTTCTGCGGCAGCTTGAGTGCTGCAAGAATTGGAGCGGGCTTCCGAAGGGGCGAGTTTGACCTGGTTCGAGACCTGTTACCGGAAGAGCTTGATGAATTCTTGCGCCAGAGACCGCTCAGAGCCACGCTTGCCGAGGCCACAAAAAAGAATGTCTATTTCATCCTGTTCAACATTTTCAGCGCGTGTGGTGGCAATCTTTCAATGCGTCGCGCCCTTACAGGTATCATTCGCAAGCAGGACCTGGTCAGAACAACGCTGGGACGTTTTGCGCAACCTGCTGAAGGGTTATTCCCACCAGGTATTCTGGGACATGACCCGGAAGCGAGGAGTTATCCGATGCAACCTGAAGAAGCCACAAGGCTTCTTCAATCTTCCGGTCTCGTTCCCTTGAAGCTGAGGGCCGCCGTTCATCCGGTTCTTCAGGATCGCTATGTTTCCGTAACCAACACGTTGTTCGGAGCCTGGCGTGAAATCGGCGTGGAGGTTTCCATTGAAACTCCCACCATGGAATCCTATCTCCACGCATTGCGCAACAGCGAAAGGATTGATTTCATGATCGGCAGATGGATTGCTGAATATGATGATCCCGACAGTTTCACTTACACACTCTTTCATACGAAGGCGGGGGATCGAAGCAGCTTCATCGGTTCGCCGCCGCTCGACCACTGGATTGAAGAAGCTCGCGCGGAGAGCCGCGTGGGTGTGCGGGAACGACTGTACCGCAACATTGAAGCACATCTTCTGGAATCAGCGGCTTTCTTCCCGTTGTTTCACGAAATCGATTTTCGTCTGGCGAACCCCCGTATCAAGAATCTGGTCCTGAGAAGCATAGCCCCTTACGTCAATTATGCAGAAGTGATGATGACGGAAACAGCCACAACACCCGCCGCGGCAAGCCCTT
>JAKEFK010000116.1 GCA_022616075.1 bacterium | reverse complement strand
GGAAGGGACACTAAGGCACTCTGTTATATTCCTGCAGTGCGTAGATTGGGAGCGTTCCTTCGCGCAAACCCTTGATTCCCTCGATGGCAGCTTCTGCTCCCGCAAGAGTTGTGATGCAGGGAACGCCATGCCGGATTGCCGTGCGGCGAATAGCGCTCTCATCCTGAATAGAAAATTTTCCCAAAGGTGTGTTGATTACCAGGTGAATTTCGCCATTGATGATTGCGTCTTCGATGTTGGGCCGTCCTTCATTCACTTTCAGAATCTTTTTTGCCGGGATCGAATTTTCATTCAAATACCGGGACGTTCCATCCGTCGCAACCAGCGAGAAACCCAGCCGATGAAGCGCCGATGCGATCGGAAGCAACGCAGATTTGTCACGATCATTCACGCTGACAAATACATTGCCTTCTACAGGCAACCGGTTTCCAGCAGCCATTAAAGCTTTCGCAAATGCTATTCCGAAGTTGTTTCCTACTCCCATGACTTCACCCGTGCTCTTCATTTCCGGTCCCAGCAATACATCTTCATCTGGAAACTTGATGAATGGAAAAACGGGGGCCTTGATGTAATTCCCTTGCAGAGGCACCTCCTCCGGAAGCTTGAAATCGCTGAGGTGTTCTCCTGTCATGAGTCGCGTTGCCAATTTGACCAGCGGAATTCCGATTGCCTTACTCACATAGGGCACCGTGCGGGAAGCCCTCGGATTCACTTCGAGCACGTACAGAACATCTTTCTGTACGGCGAACTGGATGTTCATCAGTCCAACGATGTTCAAATTCGCGGAAATCGTTTTGGTCCACTCGATCATTTGCTGTTTGATTCTGGGAGTTAGAAAGTAAGCAGGTAGGACACCGCAACTATCACCTGAATGAATGCCGGCGCGTTCGATATGTTCAATGATTCCGGCAACAAAAAGCTCACCACCCTCACAAAGAGCGTCCAGATCATATTCGAGCGCATCTTCCAAAAAGTGATCTATCAGGATCGGGCGATCGAAGGATTCACGCACTGCTTCCTCCACAAACTTCACCAGATCTTCTTCGTCATAAGCGATTGCCATCGCTCTACCGCCCAGAACGTAGCTGGGACGTACCATGACCGGATAGCCGATCTCCTGCGCGGTGCGGATCGCTTCTTCCAGCGAGTGACAGGTTGAAGATTGTGGTTGTCGAATTCCATAGAAATCCAGAAACTGGCGAAACCGCTTCCGGTCTTCCGCCAGATCAATCGAATCAAAACTCGTTCCCAGAATCTTTACACCTGCGCGGTGCAATCCTTCCGCCACTTTCAGTGAGGTCTGACCACCGAATTGCACAATCACACCTTCAGGATTTTCGATCTCAATAATGTCAAGCAAATTCTCCACCGTGATCGGTTCGAAATAGAGGCGGTCGGAAGTATCGTAGTCGGTGCTCACGGTTTCCGGGTTGCAATTCACCATGATCGATTCGATTCCGATTTCCTTTAAAGTGAAGGAGGCCTGGCAACAACAGTAATCGAATTCAATCCCCTGGCCGATTCTGTTGCAGCCGCTTCCCACAATTAATACTTTCCGCGCATTCGTTGGATTGGCTTCACATTCTTTTTCGTACGTTGAATATAAATAAGGAGTGTAAGCTTCGAATTCAGCGGCGCATGTATCGATACGTTTGTAAACCGGACGCAAACGGGACTGTTCACGAACCTGACGCACTTCCGCTTCCGTTCGATGACTGAAATAAGCGATATCCTTATCCGATAAACCCAGACGTTTCGCGCGGCGCAGATCTTCGGATGTCACCTCATCCCAATTTTCAAGATTGCGGCACATCGACAGTATTTCTTCCATTTGAGCCAGAAACCACGGATCGATATTCGTAATGCTGTGAATGTCATGAAAGGAGATTCCTGCTTCGATTGCCGCGGCAACGTAAAAAATGCGGTCCCATGTCGGCGTCTGCAGATGAGAGCGGATCACGGAAGGATCGTCTGAGATGTTATCCAGTAAAAGACCATAACTTTTCAATTCCAGCGCATGAATCCCTTTCATCAACGCTTCTTTGAAAGTCCGCCCGATCGCCATGACTTCTCCAACGGATTTCATCTGCGTTGTCAGAATCGGATCTGCGTACTTGAATTTTTCGAAAGCCCAGCGTGGAAGTTTTACAACGACGTAATCCAGTGTGGGTTCAAAAGAGGCCATCGTTTTGCGCGTGATCTCATTCGGGATTTCATCGAGCGTGTATCCGACGGCAAGCTTTGCAGCAATTTTCGCGATCGGAAATCCGGTGGCCTTAGACGCAAGCGCCGAGCTGCGGGAAACGCGTGGATTCATTTCAATGACAACGATCCTTCCATCATCGGGATTTACAGCAAACTGGATGTTTGAACCGCCCGTTTGCACGCCCACCTTGCGAATAATTGCAATCGATGCATCCCGAAGCTTTTGATACTCGCGATCCGTGAGCGTCTGCGAGGGTGCGACGGTGATGGAGTCTCCCGTATGAATTCCCATAGGATCGAAATTTTCGATGGAACAAATGATCACTACGTTGTCCTTCAAATCCCGCATCACTTCCAGTTCGTACTCTTTCCATCCAATCAGTGATTCTTCAATCAACACGCCATGCACCGGACTCTTTTCCAAACCGGACATCACGAGCTGGATAAACTCATCCATATTGAATGCGATGCCGCCGCCGGAGCCCCCCAGCGTGAAGGAAGGACGCAAAATGGCGGGATATCGAATCTCTTTTACAGCGGCTAAACCCTCTTCCACCGATTGAACATACGCGCTGCGCGGGACTTCGAGACCGATTTCCTGCATCGCGCGTTTGAATAGCAACCGGTCTTCTGCAAGACGAAGCGAGCCTTCACTCAATGCCAGTAATTCCACACCATTTTCGCGAAGAATCCCCTGTTCGCAAAGTTCCAGTGTTAAATTCAGCGCGGTTTGCCCCCCTACAGTCGGCAGCAAAGCGTCCGGTTTTTCCGCTTTTAATATAGAGGTAAGGACATTGACGTTTAAGGGTTCGATATAAGTGCGATCCGCAATTTCAGGATCGGTCATGATGGTGGCAGGGTTGCTGTTTACCAGAACCAGCTCGTAACCTTCCTGGCGCAGGGCTTTGCAAGCCTGAGTGCCGGAATAATCAAATTCGCAAGCCTGACCAATCACAATCGGTCCCGACCCGATGATCAATATCTTATGGATGTCTGTGCGTTTCATTTGCTTACTTTCTTTGCGTCTTCGCGCCTTTGCGTTGAATCTTCCAGCATCTTACGGAAGTCTTCAAAGATATGATGGCAATCATGCGGACCCGGAGCTGCCTCCGGATGAAATTGAACTGCTTCAATCATCTTTTCCGGACACCGAAAACCCTCCAGCGTCTGATCATTCAGGTTCACGTAAGTAGGCTGGATTTCCGGACCGAGTGAATCCGGATCCACGGCAAATCCGTGATTGTGCGAAGTAATTTCCACGCGTTTCGATGGAAGATGCATCACAGGCTGGTTTCCACCACGATGTCCGAATTTCAATTTGAAGGTTTTGCCCCCCAGAGCATGTCCCAGAATCTGATGGCCCAAACAAATTCCAAGAATTGGAAAATGACCGATGAGCTGCTGGATTTCATGAACGATCAACTGAAGAGCTGCCGGATCGCCGGGACCATTCGATAAAACGACGCCATCAGGTTTCATCGCCAGCACACGTTCGGCACTTGTGTCGGCTGGAACAACACTTACCCTGCAACCTTCCTGCTGCAGATTGCGAAGAATGTTTCCTTTGACGCCAAAATCATAGACCACCACATCCCATTTCGCGGGGCCTCGTTCGGTCATTTCATACATGCGTTTCGTTGTGACTTTTGGCACGAGATCCGCGCCTTCCATCAAGGGAATTCCCCGAACCTTTGCCAGCAAACTCCCCGCATTCAGATCGCGAGTGGATACGCCGCAACGCATCGCGCCTTTTTCACGAATATGTCTGGTCAATGCGCGCGTGTCAATTTCCGATATCGCAATCTTGCCGTGATATCGCAAGTAATCCGACAGCGAGCTTTTGCTCCTCCAGTTCGATGGATAATCGCTGAGCTCTCGAACGACAATCGCGGAAGGATAGATCCTGGAAGATTCGACGTCTTCTACATTAACGCCGTAATTCCCGATCTGTGGATATGTGAATACGATAACCTGGTCTTGATACGATGGATCGGTAAGAATTTCCTGATAACCGGTGATGCATGTGTTGAAAACGATTTCGCCGAAGTATTCACCGGGAAATCCAAAAGCAACGCCCCGTTCCGAGTAACCATCCTCCAGAACGAGTAAAGCATCCATCTCGGGGCACAGATTCTACCACAAAACAGATTCTTTTTAACGCAGAGATGCGAAGATCGCAGAGAAAAAAATTTATTACTTTGCGTCCTCTGCGTTGAATTCTCTCTATCTTAGGTTATAGACCATTCCCTAGCCATTTTCGTATGTTGCGTCCAACCGCGCGATAGAGGTGCCGGAATCATGAATCTCGTATTCTGTAGGTGAAATTAAGGAGGACATCATGAACGGCATTTCAAAAACTAATTCCCAACCACAAACAGGACCCTTGCAAAAAACCGACAATCAGCCGGCTTCAAAAACGGAAACGAAGCCAGAAGAAAAAAGTCAAACTACAGGCGCAGCAAAACCGGCTGCCGATCCGGCCGCGCAAAAAGCGGAACATGCCATGGAAGGACAGGCCCGCGCCGCCCAGCTCGATGCGAGTTTGAATAAGGTAGACCAGGCAAAAGTCGATGAAAATGCAAAGCAGATC
The DNA here is from genome assembly GCA_022616075.1 of bacterium. NCBI lineage: Bacteria > bacterium. The sequence goes on along the minus strand of JAKEFK010000116.1, from coordinate 28,428 downwards.
AAAGAGAAGCTTTCTTATGGCGTTACCGATCTCGCGGTTACAGATCAGGATGTAAAGGATGTCCGCGATAAATTGGAGTCATTATCACCCGGCGAATACAAAGCGCAAGTTGAGCGCATGTCAAAAGATGGTGTGCTCCAGCGCTATATGGATAACATGAGCGATGCCGATAAAAAAGGGTTCCTGGAACAAGGCGCCAAGAAAGGCTACTTGAATGGCGGCGAAGTGAAGGTTCCGGATGGTCCGTTGAATCCACCGGCAGGTCCAACTCTTTACGATAACAAACCGGAGCTTCCCAAAGAAATGAGGGAGTTGATTTCCGAACAGAACTTGAAGGGCGCCGCGGAATATGACAAAGCTTACGGGCAATATATGGACCGTTATAAGAAGGAACTCGACAACTGCAAGAGTCCGGAGGAAATGAGGAAGCTCGGTCACTGGGCGCCGAAACATCCACTGGGTCAGGAACCCGGTTATGCAAACAAAGCAGGCGACGCGTTGGCCGATAAGTGGGCCGATGAACGAATCACAAAAACGCGTGGTGATAAAGAAGCGCGTGAGATGGCAATGGAGAAGATGTACAAATTTACCGGACGCCGCCCTGCAGGTGACGTGTTCGTAGAAGTGGAAGCGAACGCCAAAGTCGAGTTTGTGAACTCGTCGAAAACCGGTGTATCGGTCGGCGGTAAAGCTGGAGCTACTGTGGGCACCGGTGATGGCCTGCGAACAAGTACGACTCGCGAAGATGGAGTGTCGCAGCAAGTCGGCGACTTTAAAGTTGGTGGTACGGAAAGATCCAAAGATGGTTCGGTTGCCGGACAGGCCGGATATAAAGGGAGTCAGGTACAGGTACGAGATGACGGAACGTTCGAGGTCAAAATCAAGCAAGGCGGTGGGGGCAAAACCGCCGGTTATGGACCCTACGCTTCGTATAATCCGAATCAAGCTGACGCCCGTTTCGGTGCGCATGCGAGCGTGAACGCTGAAATTGGAAGCGATGGCGGACCGAAAGTCAAAGGCGAAGTCGGAGGAAAAGTAGGTGTGGGTATTCGCGGTATAACGGGCGATGAACTCTATGAAGGATTGAGACAGGGTCCGGGATACTGGAATGATCCTGCGGAATTGCAGCAGGGAAAATCCTGGAATGATCTGCCGAAGGAAACACAGGAACGCTATCAAAAGCATTACGGCTGGAGCGAAAAGGAATGGCAAGGCAAATTGCCCAAGTATCAGCCGGACGCTGCGTAGGGGCAGGCCTTGTGCCTGCCCTAATTCGGGCGACCACAAGGGTCGCGCCTACCAGCATTAAACTGCCAAGACGCCAAGAACGCGCAGGCGCCTTGGCGGTACTCTTTAGTGCAGGGCGGCCCAGATGTCGGCTGCTAGAGTGGCAACCAGCGCTTCTCCGCGAGGTTCTTCTTTCACGCCCTTGGTAAGAATCACAAGAATGGTGTTCTTGCCATTCTTGTCCTGAATGATTGCTGCGTCGTGATGAATCTCGGTAATCCAGCCGTCCTTACTCGCAACTTTGAGTCCTTTTTGATCCGCCTGGAGGCCGTCAGCGATTGTTTTGGATGTTTGCGACAAAAGAATCTTAAACATTTCCTCGCGCGAATTTTCCGAAAACAATTTTGAATTCAAAATGGTTTTCATGCAGACCGCCAGCGCGCGCGCAGAAGTGGTATTATTTTTGCCGGCCTCGTAAGCTTTGATGTCTTCAACGCCTCGCAGCACCGTCATTCCATCGGCGCCAATCTCTTTCATCAAAGCCATCACATCTTTTGCGTTTGCCATCTGGATCACGATGTTGGTTGCGAGATTACTGCTCTGATTGATCATTCGCTCCACAAGCTCACGGAGCGTCAGCGTTTTGCTGATAAGTTTGTAGATCTCTGTATCCGAATCTTCTTCAGGTGTGAGGGAGTAAGCGGAACCATCCATGATGCTGGCAAATTCATTCTTTACAACGACCGGCTGGTCTAATTGAAGCTTGCCTTTTTCGACTTTCCGAAAAATTTCCATCATGACCGGCACTTTCATCGTGGATGCTGCGTGAAAAATCTCATTTGAATTCAAAGAAAAGACATCCCCTTCAGGATCTTCGAAATAGATGCCGACCGTTGTTGCTCCGAATTCTTTCATTCTATCCGCAATTTTTGTTTCAACGCTCGCGGTCTGGGCCATCCCAAATATCAGTAGAAAACAACAAACGGATAGTTTTTGTGGCATGCGTCAATCCTTCTTATAGAACATTTCATCAGCAGGGCGAACGGGGCGGGTTAACCACAAAGGTCTACGCAATCCGTTTGCGGCCGGTCCGGATCTTGTTTGCGCGAGCCATTCTTTATAGATGGCGAAAGATTTTTTGGTATCCACGTAGATGTCTCCGTAACGGTCTTCCGGGGATACTTTCTCAAGCCGCACTTTTTGATGCCAGCAATGCATGCCGCTGATCGGATCGGGGTGCACCGGGAAAGTGATGTTTTGATGCACGCCCCCATCGGTCCACCAGATGCGCGATGAATCCGGATCTTCACTGCGAAAAGGTTTAATCCCTTCGATGTGTCTCATCCGGTAGCTGCCATCTCCGGTTTCATCGATTTTTACCAGCGCGGTCGCCCAGCGGCTGCCCTGATCGGCATCGAGTCTCCAGCGTCCCATGTGATGAGAGCACGCGATCACACCCGGCCTGATTCCTTCGGTTCGCCAGATGCGATTCACGAAGTAGCCGATCTCGGTGTGCACTTTGATCAGATCCGCATCGCGCAAACCAAGCCGCTCCGCATCGGAATGATGTATCCAGACCGGGTTCTTATGCGAGATTTCGTTGAGCCATTTTGCATTGCCTGAGCGCGTGTGAATCATAGTAGGCAAGCGGAATGTTGGAATCAAAAAGAATTCGTTCTTTGTGGAATCCAGATCTTCACGCGCAATGTGGCTTTTCACGTAAGTGGGAATTGCATATTCCGGCCACTTCCATTCTTTCATTGTTGGCGAATAGAACTCCAGTTTTCGCGAGGGAGTTGGAAACCCTTCCAACAGTTTGCCGTTGATGTTGATTCCCACAGCTTTACCGTCCTTTTTTACAAGGCCGGTCGTGTTGTCGATGTCATAGTTCGCATCTGCTAGCGGCTTTTTGTGTTTTTCATAGACGTTTTCGGGGATTTCAAAGGCTCCGTATTTTCGCATGTACTCAAGAGGAGAAAGATTCTCCTTTGCGGCGGCTTGCGGAAGCCCGGGCACCGAATTCTCGAAAATCCACCGGTAATATTCATCGATGCGCAGTTTGCGTCCCGGCTCGTAAGGAGACTCAAAATACTTCCGGATCCCCAGTTCGCCCGTGGGATCGAGGTGCCAGGAGAGTTCAATCCAGAATTCATCTTCCTCCCACACTTTTCCCGGGTTTGCTTCATAGGTGAAGTTGACCTTCTTTCCCATTTTTTCCATCGCAACGCGCAACACCGGTTGCCGGAAGGAAACCCATCGGCCTGCGTGCGTTTCCTGGCTTTGAATGTCGTGGCGTTCACCAGCGTGGCCCATGGGAAGAATGTAATCGGCAAACAGCGCTGTTTCGCTCCAGGTGGGTGTCAGCGCAACATGCAATCCGATTTTGGATTCATCTTTCAGCACTTCCATCCAGGTGAAACCATCGGGGTTTGTCCAGACAGGGTTATAAACCCGCGTGAAATAAACATCCAATTTGCCGCGACCTTCTTTCAAAAAGTGTGGCAGCAGAAAACTCATTTCATAGTGAGTCAAGGGATATTCATCAGGAAAGAGAAGCGTGTTCCAGAACTTCTGTCCTGGAGGTTCCAGCCAGAAAGTGGGGTTGTACTTTGTCCATGTATTCGGCAACATACCACCACGGGACCCAACACTTCCCGTGAGCACATGCAGGAATTCAAGACAACGCGCAACGTTCCATCCGCCGCGATTTCCTGATGCAGTGCCACGCCAGATGTGCGCTGCAAACGCGCTCCCTGCTCTGCCGATTCCCTGGGCGATTTCTGCAATCGTAGCCGCGGGGATCCCGGTTTCTTTTTCCCCGAATTCGGGAGTGTACTGGGCGTAAATCTTCTTCAATTCGATTTCAAAATTTTCAAAAGTGCATTCGCTTTCGGAGCATTCTTCGCGCATAAACTGCTCCCAGTTGGTCCAGTCCCGCACGAATTCGCGGTCATACAGCTTTTGCTCCAGAATGAAGTTGGCCATGGCGAGCAGCAAAGCGGATTCGCTTCCCGGCCATGCAGGCAACCAGTAATCCGCCATCGATGCTGTGTTGGAGAGTCGAGGATCGATCACTGCGAGCTTTGCGCCTTTCAGTTTCCCTTCAATGATGCGCTGCGCATGCGGATTGAAATAGTGTCCGGATTCGAGATGCGCGCTCAAGAGAAGAATGAAGCGCGCATTGGCATGATCCGGAGAGGGACGGTCCGCTCCTTGCCAGAGCTGATATCCAAGACGCGCGCTGGAAGAGCAGATGTTCGTATGGCTGTTATGCCCATCCACGCCCCACGCTTTTAGAACGCGATCCATGTAGCGTTCGTGTCCAGGGCGCCCCACGTGGTACATGATTTCGTTGCCGCGTCCTTCGCGAATCGCTTTTCCAATGCGGCTGCCTATGTCTTCTAACACTTCGTGCCAGTCGACACGGGTCCATTTGCCTTCGCCGCGTTTCCCGGCGCGTTTCATCGGGTAGAGAATGCGCTCCGGATCCTTGATCTGATTGATGGTTGCCGGACCCTTGGCGCAATTCTTCCCGCGGCTGCCCGGATGAACGGGATTTCCCTCAAACTTGCGTATCTCCATTGTCTCTTTATCGATGTAAGCGAGCAGTCCGCAGGCCGCTTCACAGTTAAAGCAGATCGTGGGAACCAGAGTGTAGCGGCGCTGCACTCGGCGAGGCCATGCGCGCGCTTCAAACTCTACCCAGTCATCCCATTTTTCCGGTGGTGGATAATCACTTAATTCCATAAGATTATTTAACCCGCCAAGGCGCCAAGGCGCCAAGAAAGAAGGAAGAGATTTTTAATTCTTGGCGTCTTGGCGTCTTGGCGTTTCATATTCATCATGACAAAGGTACGACCTGGCCAGCACGAACCCATTCGCGCTCATACAAAAGCAAGCCGATCAAAGCGGCCAGCCCTGCCGGTCCCGTGATTTCGAAATACAACAATACAAGCGGCACAAAAATGCCCGCAAGGATTCCGCCGATCCAGAAAGTCAGGTTCTTTCGATAAAGAGAACGCGCTGCAATCTTCGCATCCTTCGTGCTGTGAACCGCCATTAAATCGAGTGCAATCAAAGCTCCGTGCAACAAAAGTGATAAGAAGAGTATTCCGCCGACATATGGCGATTGATCATCGATGATGATGATGGCGCTCGCGCCAGCCAGCAGCGCCATCACGATCAAATGGACCGCAAATAAAGGAGATTGCCAGAAATCGCGTCCCTTCGCTTGCCAGAACAAAAATGCGCTGTAGATGGCGGAACCAAATCCGAAAAGAGCAGCAAGATAAAACGTAATCAGGAACAATTCCGGAGACTTCAGGATAAAACCAAAGATCAAATTCAATCCCAGAAAAAGTCCAAAACCGATCAAAATAAAAGCTCCGCGCGTTAACCAGCTGCGCCACTGCGGCCTGAAGATGATGTAATGAAATCGCCCGGGCTGTTTCAGATCAATGATTAGCAGAACAGTCGTGACAGCAAGAAAAAGAATCGCAGCGATGCTGAAAGCCAGAGAGAAACGCAATTCACCGGATAGAATTGCAGCAACAAACGCAAAGAACGGGATTCCAGCGGCAATCGATTTTGTCCACAAGTATGCAGCAACTTTTCCACCCCACGATTGCTCATGTGACTGGCCCTGATCGTAAACCCGAACCGCCTCCGACTCGGCTTGCTGCAATCGCGGGGGCGCTATCTGATAAACGCGTTTTGGAATCTCACTCCACATGTAACTTTCCGGTGTGGATGCATAAACAGGATTGAGCGAAGCCGTGTCCCCTTCGATGTAAAAAACCTTTGGACGCGTTCCTTTTTCCGGTTTGCGAACCTGCACTTGATGGCGCGCCAGCATCTGCGAGATTTCAGTGGATGCATCATCCATATCGCCGGCGATGATCGCGTGCTCAGGACAAACATTCACGCATGGCGGCGCCAATCCAACCTCAACCCGGTGCGCGCAGAAATTGCATTTCGCCGCAGTGTTATCGTCCGGATGAATGTAAATCGCATCGTAAGGACAGGCTTGCATGCAGGCTTTGCAGCCGATGCACCGGTCCCCGTCAAAATCAACGATGCCATCTTTTCGCTGCCAGAGAGCAGTAACAGGACAAATTTCGACGCAAGGAGCATCCGCGCAATGATTGCAACGTTGCACCGAAAAGATCCGGCGAGTGCTAGGAAATTCTCCCTTTTCGATGTACTTCACCCAGGTGCGATTCACGCCGATCGGCAAATCATGTTCCTGCTTGCAAGCAACTGTACAGGCGTGACAGCCGATGCACTTACGATTATCGATGATGAAGCCGTAGTTCATGGAAAATTCATTATAACCCTCATTTTGGAGCGCGGGAGACTGTCCAAAAAGTCAGTTGGAGCGCGGACTTCCAGTCCGCAAAAACATTGTAGCTCGACGAGTTCATTGCGGGCAGGGATGCCGCGCTCCCACTAACTCGCGGCAATTCTTGACTTTTTGGACAGTCTCGCGGGCGTCCCTGCCGGCGGTAGTGAAAACTGTTAGAATGATTCTCAAATGGAGCGTTCACTCGCTGCCGGTGAGATCTTGGGCCACTACCGGATTCTTTCATTGCTTGGTTCCGGTGGAATGGGTCAGGTATATCTTGCGGAAGACACAAAACTGGACCGTCGCGTGGCATTGAAAATTCTGCCACCTGAACTTGCCTCTGATGCAAACCGAATGCGACGTTTTCTCAGCGAAGCAAAATCCGCTTCCGCGGTGAAGCATCCAAACGTTGCGCATATCTACGATGTTGGTACCCAAAATGATCTTCACTTCATCGCGATGGAATATATCGAAGGGGAAACTCTTTCCGATCGGCTCAATCAAGCGGAATGTGACGTGTCCCTTGTTCTGGATACCGGTGTGCAGGTTGCTGATGCGCTGGACGAAGCTCATTCGAGCGGTATCATCCACCGCGATTTGAAACCTGCGAATCTGATGATCACGCGCCGAGGGCAGGTAAAGATTCTGGATTTTGGTCTTGCGCGAATGGAGCAGCCGCAAAGCGGTTCAACAGCCACGCAATTGAGCACAAAAGGTGTAACTACGCCCGGTATTGTGATGGGAACCGTTCCGTACATGAGTCCCGAACAGGTTCTGGGCAAGCCGGTTGATTCTCGTTCCGACTTGTTCTCATTCGGCGTGATTCTCTATCAAATGCTGACCCGCCGGCTGCCTTTTTCCGGTGATGCGCCACCGCAGCTCATGGATTCGATTTTGCACAAACAGCCGGTACCGGTTTCACGATTCAATTACGAAGTTCCACCAGAGCTGGAACGTATTGTACGCAAATGTCTGGAGAAAAATGTTGAAGATCGCTATCAATCGGCTAAAGAACTGCTCATCGATCTTCGTTCACTGAAACGAGAAAGTCAGACTGGAGTATCCGTTGTCCCGGTACGCAAGAAAAAATTACTTTCAACACAAACGGCAATCGCGCTTCTGCTAGTGCTATTGATTGCTGCAGCTTTCCTTTTGTGGCCCCGGCGTGAGACTTTGCATTCGATTGCTGTGCTTCCTTTCGACAATGTTAGTAAGAAACCGGAAGTCGAGTATTTATCAGAAGGGATCCCCGAGGGTCTGATCAACAATCTTTCCAAAGTTCCCGAACTGGTGGTGATTTCCAGGACTTCCTCCTTTGCGTATAAGGATCCTTCTCCGAACTTAAGAAAGATCGCTGATGATCTAAAGGTGCGCACTGTGTTAACCGGTCGTATTACTCAGCAGGCGGATCAACTTTCGATAAGCGTCGAATTGATCGACACAAAAGATAGCCGCCAGCTCTGGGGAGAAAAATACAACAGGCGCGTGGTGGATCTTGTCAGAGTTCAGGAAGAGATCACAGGAACGATTGTCGATAACCTTCGTTTTAAACTGACTGGACAAGAGAAGGCGCAGGTCACTCGAACGCACACACAGGATACGGAAGCATATCAACTGTACTTGCAGGGCCGTTACTACTGGAACAAAGCCACAGAGGAGGGGAACAGGAAAGCCATCGACTTTTACCAGCAGGCAATAGCAAAGGATCCTTCGTTCGCTCTTGCATATGCCGGGCTTGCCGAAGCGTTTGGTCTTGCTCTGGGAGATATCAATATCAGGCCCAGCGACGCGGTCCCCAAAGCTCGCGATGCTGCAAGAAAAGCTCTCGAGCTGGACGACTCATTGGCCGAGCCGCGAATGGTGGAAGGCGTAATTACCTCTTTCTACGAATATGATTTCAAAAAAGGAGAGGAAAGATTTAAACAAGCGATAGCTGCAAATCCGAACTATGCGATTGCGCATCATCAATATGCGTGGAGTCTTACAGTGCGGGGAAGATTCCGTGAAGCAATCAACGAGTTTCAGAAAGCGCGTCAGCTTGATCCTCTGTCAGTTGTGATCGTTCTCGATTCGAATGTCCCACTCAGTTATTCAAAACAGTACGAGCAGGCCTTGCAATTCGTGAAGAAAGCCGAAGAGATGGATCCTAATTTTTTTCTAACTCATTTCGTCTATGGACTCATTTATAACATGAAAGGAGAATACGCTTTGTCTGAAAAATCTTTGCAAAAAGCCGTTCAGCTGGAACGCTCTCCCATTGCTCTTTCGATGCTCGGCACTACTTATGCAAAATTTGGACAAACGCAGAAGGCGATAGGAATCTTACAGGAGCTGGAAAAGTTATCTCAACAGAGATACGTCTCTTCCTATCAAAGTGCATTGATTTACAGCGCTCTCAATCGCAAAAAGGAAGCGATTGCCATGTTGAAGAAAGCATATGAGGAGAGAGATATGCTTATGATGTTCCTGAAAATTGAACCAATTCTGGATCCGCTCCGCTCAGAGCCGGAATTCCAGGAGTTATACCGCCGCATCAAATTCGATTAAAACACTCGCGCCTCGACTCTTCAGATCCTATATTTCCATGGACCGCCCGGACGGTGTCCTCACAATCTCAAAGAGCTTTTTCGCTGGAACCGTAGCCTGGCCCGGTTTCTTGACCCCTATCCACTAGAGCGATTTCTTGGCGTCTTGGCGCCTTGGCGTTATATAATTAAGCATATGGCAATACGCATTTTGATCTTATTGCTCTTTGCATGCTCTCTCTACGCCGATGTGAAAGTTGAGGGTGGGCGGATCAGTGCCGATCTAAAATCGGAGCCGTTGACGCAAGTGTTGGACCGTTTGAAAACAGAAACCAACGTGAAGCTGTTTGTGGATGAGGGTATTGCCGGCAAGACCGTTTCCGCTAACTTTCAAGACCTTCCGGTCGCCATGGCGCTGAAAAAGATTTTGGAAGGGACCGGGATTAATTATGCAGTGCTGGCTGGTGCGGACGGAGAACCGCAATCCGTTTTCATCGGCGGCAGTACATCTCTCGGCAGCTCGCCCAAACGTCTGGATAACAGACCTGTGGGAAATCGTGGCGTCGTAACGCCTGTGCCACCTCCTCCACCTCCTCCGATCCCGGAACCGGATGGACGTCAACCGGTTCAACCGCAAATAAAACCTCTTACGCCAGGCACTGTGAACGTACCCACCGGTGGAGGCTTTGTTCCGAATCAGCAAAAATCGGATCAACCGCCGGAAGGGGAACAGCAGCAGCAACCACAGCAGTTAGACGAGAATAACGACGAGGAATAGCGTCGGGCTAAGGCAGCCATTCTAATATCTTAGGATCAGTCCGTTCGAATGTCGTTTTTAGTAAGTGTTGCTTGAGAATTTCCGCTCCTGATCGCAGATGAAGAGGCAATTCGGGAGACACGAAACTGGATTTACGCTTAAGCGCGGTTTCCACCAGCACCTGATATTTCTCGCGGGCTTTTTGAGGAGTATGATGCTCTTCAATGTATTTGCGCGCATTTGCCGATAAGCGATCTCGAAGATTCAGGTCCTGCAGCAAGGCAGTAAGCGCTGCCTTCAAGTCTTCCTTTTCGTGATCCGGTCGCACTCGCAGAACCGCATTTTCCGGAATTTCCTCGACATCCAACAGCCGGCTGATAATGACCGGTTTGCCTGAAGCAAGCGCTCGAATCAGTGTGCTGGACATCTCTCCGGCTGAAGGATAGCGTAAGTTGAGGACGATATCCGCGCGGGAAATCCACTTCAGAAATTCCTCCATTTCCACATGACCCGTGACAAGCACGGATTCTTTCAAACCAAGCTTTTCGATTTGCCTGAGTACGCCGGTCCGATCCTCCAGCGCTCCAACGATTACGTACAGAAGATTTTCCTGTTCACCACACAGGTCAGCAATCGTTTCTAATATCGTAGAAATTCGTTTTGCCTGCGTCGCGTAACCGAAAGAAGCCACAACCATTTTTCCGGGGTAGATGCCGGTCTCTGTCGTTGTGCCTCCTTCCATTTGAAGACAGGGAATCTTGATCACAGGAGTTTCGCAGATTTGCAGTTTCTTCACCGCGGCATCTGTGTGCACCCCAAGAGCTAATGACGCTCGAACGATCAATTCAAATAAGGGGTAGTGAAAAAATAACAAATCTCCCGCCGCGAAAGTGATCGTGGCATTTGCAATCCTTTCCGCCTGATCCGGATAGACAGATCGCAGTTCCTCCCGATACTCGTCCGTCATATTTCTTTTGAGCAACATATCCGCGCGCGAATGATGCAAACAGTAATCGTGAAACAGCACAGCTCCCGGTTGCTGGAAAAGATAGCCATACATGTATTCGTGAAAGCGGGGTTGATTTCCCATGTGATAGAGCGCCAAATCGTAAGGTATCCTTTTTTGGCGCAGGAAAAAATCTCCATGAGGAAAACCTTCCGAAGAACTCGGTGTGGAGAACGGAAGGAAAACATCGATTTCATAATCTTTCCGGAGCCAGGGAAGTAGAGCATGGTTGTAGTCGGCAATTCCGGTTTTTAATGGAGGAAGCGGTCCAAAGAAAGCGATCCGCTTCATAGGTCCTCCAGCAAGCGGTCCATCACATAATTCCAGCTCAGGTAGGAAATTTTGTGGAATCCTTCTTCTCCCATGTGCCGGCTTTTCTCTTTGTTGTTCAACGCTTCTTCAATGCAGGAGGCGATGGACTGCGGTTGGTTTGTTGCAATCCAGCCGCAAGAATCATCTAACAATTCCAGCACGCCACCGGAATCCGAACAGGTGATCACCGGTTTGCGCGCATAAAATGCTTCCAGCGTTGCCAGTCCCCAGTCTTCTTCAACCGGTCCGTAGAATACTGCTCCGGCTTTCGCGTAGTGGCGGATGACTTCTTCGCGTGAGATCTGACCCGCAAAATGAACTCGTTTCTCGAGCTTGAGTTTTGCGGTGAGCTCTTCGAGTTCAGCGCGGGCATAACCGTCCCCGACAATAACGGCTTGAAAACGCTCCGATACGTATTGCATCGCTTCTATCAAAAGATGAACCCGTTTGTTTCCCGCAAGGCGCGCGACAGAAAGTACATGGTTATCTAGAGTTTCAAAGTAGAAGGCGTCCGAATCCGCAATGGGAGGATGAAGGATTTCTGTTTCCAGGCCAATCGAGCGCTTCAGACGATCCGCAACCGTTCGCGACTGTGAGAAAACTTTCTTGCTTTCACGGAAGGATTCCTGATCCAGTTCAATCATATATTTCCGTATTTCGTTGTCTTTCGAAGTAGGCTGAAAACTTGTGTACGCGGTCTCGTACAGATCGTAGATCTGCCTGTATTGATGCAGCAGCCAGATCCTTTTATTCCTGTGGCGAACCATATAGGCAGGGAATTTCACTGGAATCACCAGATCGATCCGCTCCAACTCTACAAAATCCAGATTGAGGAGTCTCCAGGCCAGACAGCTCTTGAGGAGCTCTTCATGTGGTTGCGTTTGAAGCGGAAGGCGAACCATCTCAGCATCATGTCCCCGCAATCGAAATTGCGCGATCATGTTTTCAACGAAAATTTCGGTGCCGCCATAAACAAAGGGGGTTTGCGCCGAACAAACGCAAATCTTTTTTTTCTTATTCATCGATGATCCGTAGGGGCTGCGCATTCGCGTTCTTTGCGAATGCTCAGCCCGGGCGCAGCATTTGCAAAAAGCGCAAATGCAACGCCCCTACATCTCATTTCGATCGGACTTCTTCAAGGCAGAGACATCCACCTGAAGAGTTTCAATTTTTTTGTCCAGTTCCTGATACAACGCGTCTATGTAATCCCGCATGCCGATTTGAAAACATTCTGCCGTCCCCACCATCTCGCGAAATTTTGTGTCCATCACGGGAATGATTTTCTGAAAATACAAAATGAGCGTGCTCTGAAATTCGCGGATTTGCTGTAGCGACCGGTGGACAGCCTCGATGTATTCATTCATCAGGTGAACTAAAACTGAATTGACTTCGCGTTGCTGTTCGACTACCGGATTGAGATATTGTGAAAAATTTTGGGCAACCTCCTTCCAAAAAACACGATCTTCACTTGCCGAAGCAGAGGAAGCTTCTTTGGAGATATCCCAAATCTGATTCAACGCATCTTTGATTTGTGGGAAGCTGGTGGAGGTTTCATTCGGGAGAGAAAACTGGCAGATTTCATCCAGACGGGTCAGAAGTTTCCCGTATTCCTCTTCTTCTTTTTTGCGTAATTCGATCAACTCCCGGAGTTTATCTTCCAGCCGGGTTGAGCCAATCATCGCGGATGCGGCAATCCTGAGGCGGGTGAGCTCGCTGTTGCGTAGAGCTTCTTCGGCATCCTGCCGGCGAGATATGCCTGGCGGCCGGATTCCAGAGCAAGCTTCATGGCCCGTGCCATACGAGCCGGATCGGAGGCTGCGGCAATTCCTGTATTCATCAGAACGCCATCCATTCCGAGTTCCATCGCGACGCAAGCATCGGAAGCGGTTCCCACTCCGGCATCAATGATGAGAGGAACTTCTGTTATCTTTTCCCTGAGGATCATCGCATTGGCAATGTTTTGTAGCCCCATTCCGGAACCGATCGGCGCTCCCAGCGGCATCACGGCAGCAGCTCCGGCATCGATCAATTTCCTTGCATTGATGAGGTCATCGTTTGTATAAGGAAGAACCACAAAACCCTCTTTTACCAATACTTTTGTAGCCTGTAGCAGCGCTTCATTTTCCGGGAATAGAGTGGCTTCGTCTCCGAGCACTTCCAGTTTTACCCAGTTCGATAATCCTGCTTCGCGGCCAAGCCTGGCAATGCGAATAGCATCTTCGGCTGTGTAACAGCCGGCGGTATTGGGCAGAATCAGAAAACGATTCCGGTCAATATAAGAAAGAAATGAACTTTCCGATCGATCCTGCAGGTTCACGCGCCTGACCGCAACGGTTACGATTTCAGAACCGGATTCCTCCAATGATTCTTTCATCAGATCGAGTGTTGCATACTTGCCGGTTCCAACAATGAGCCGGGAGCGGAATTCGCGACCGGCAATTACAAGTGGTTTGTCATTCATAATGCAAATTAAGTATATAAGTACGAAATTCCGAAGGCTACCCGCCGCCGACAAACTGAACAATCTCGATCGAATCTCCTTCAGCGACGACGCGTTTCGTATAATCCGCTTTCGGCACGATCTCCAGATTCTGTTCTACGGCAACCAGGCGCACATCGATCTCGAGTTGCAAAAGCAAGTTTTCAATTGTGATCCCGTCTTGAAGCTCCATTGCGGAGCCATTTACGGTTGCTTTAACCTTTTTTACCAGTGTTGCTAAAACCTTTTTTCTTTTTGATAAATTGCTTGATCTCGTCCGACCCTGTAGAGTCGGAGAAGGCCTGGACGAGCAAAGCGGCGTTTCCGTCAGGAAATTCGGGAATCGAAAACTCGACAGAAATAAGGCCGTTCTTATCTGTTTTTCCTTCGTGAACCGTGAGCGGTTTTTTCACAGTGCTGATGATCTTTACAATAATCTTGGAATTCTTGACCGGTTCACCCGTCGTGCTGCTTTTCGTTTGAATCGTAAGAGTAACTGCGCTTCCTTCTGTCATGTCTCCCGAGGATTTTAGATCGAGAAGCATCCGCTCTTTTTCTTCTTCGGAAGCAAGATATTCGAGGATCACCTGATCCAGGCTTTTTTTCGTATCGATGATGCCTTCCGCCAGCGGATCCGACATCAGGGCGGCCTGTTTATCATATTTGCCGCCTTTGATTTCCCAGATAACCGTCCGGTGCTGTTTCTCGATCAGAGCCATAATCCTTTGCTCATCGTAACCTTCCTGTATGTCTTCTTCGTAGCTGGTCCGATATGCTTCAAGGATTTCGCCCCCTTTGTAGACGAGGGTTTCGATGACCGGGTTTCCCTTACCACGATCCTCAGTCTGAACGTGGTAAATGATGCCGTTATAAACGATGTCTGTGTTATGACCAGTGATCATTTTCAGGAAGGTTTAGCCAGAGATATTTTAGCTCAAAGTTTCCAATGGCGGTAGTACCGTCACCCGGAAATCGTCATAATTAAAGGTCATGCGGAAGTACGAATCCTTTTATGCGGAAGAGTCTATTCGGGGACTGCCGGAGTACGCAGAAGTCGCGGCCAGGTATCCCTACCTGCAGTGGATACAGGATTATCAGTCGTTTCGAAAACAAAACATGGTTCAAGAAAAAAAATCTCTGATCTTTGCACGCAAACGGGGGGCCTGGCTGAAGCCGTTTCATTGTTATGACCATGCTGCTTACCGGTTTTTGAGTCTGGACCTTGCTGAAGGATGTTTGTTTGATTGTGTTTATTGCTATCTTCAGAGTTATTTGAATCACGGTGCGCTGGTTCTTTTTCTCGGTATTGAATCTTTACTGATTGAGCTTTCCAATCTCGATTCTCAACGATCCTGGATTTCGACCGGGCTTTTATCAGACAGCTTGCTTGCGGAAAGTCAATTTCCATTCCTGAGAAAAATCAGCAGGCACATTCCGGCTGGTTCGGTGCTGGAATTGCGAAGCAAAGCCACCGACCTCACCGGTCTTGCAGATCCTGAAATAGTCCGCGACCGCATTGTGGTTTCCTGGTCCTTGAACCCGCCGGAAATTGTGCAGACGCATGAATATGGCACTTCCCTGCTCGAAGAACGCTTGAATGCAGCATCAGAGGCTGTTCGGCTGGGCTATCAAATTGCGTTTCATCTGGATCCCGTTTTCTATTTCGATGGTTGGAAAGAATCCTATGCGAAACTGTTCAACAGCCTGGAGCAGTTTCCGAAGAATCGACTCGCATTTCTATCCATCGGGTTGTTCCGTTACATGCGAGATCTGGGGGCCGTCATTCGTAGAAGGTTTCCGTACCATCCGGTTCTCGCCGGCGAGTTTTTTCCCGGTGAAGACGGCAAATACCATTACTTTCGCGCGATTCGAAAAGAGATGTACGAAGCTTTCAGCATGTGGCTGGCAAAATGGAAAGAGATCCCCATCTTCTGGTCGATGGAACCGGATATGGGAATAATCTCCAAATCACAAATCTCAAAAAACAAATAAATCCCAATCACAAATTCTCAAATGCTCAAACTTGCTTGCG
Source organism: bacterium (assembly GCA_022616075.1). Lineage (NCBI taxonomy): Bacteria > bacterium. The sequence goes on along the minus strand of JAKEFK010000116.1, from coordinate 12,746 downwards.
AGGGCCCGTTTGAAAATTGAGCTTTGAGATTTGAATATTATTTGTGATTTCGGATTTGAAATCTGGTAATTTATTTTTCTCTTTCTTCGGCGCTGTTGCCCAGATCCTTGTCTTTTTTGCTTCCTTCTTTAATTGATGATTTGAAGTTGGTAATTGCAGCACCGAGACTTCTGCCTATTTCCGGCAGTCGCGCCGCGCCGAATACAAGCAGGAGCACCAGAAGGATCAGAAGTAGTTCTGGAACTCCGATGGGTCCGAGGAACGCTAAGAATTGCATCTACAATATTATACGCTCGTTTCCCGCCCGGCGGGTAATTCCCTCCCGGTCCAGGTTTTCCAGCAGGGGGATTGCAAATTTCCTGGTGATTCCAAAAAGGGCTTTAAAGTCAGGAACAGAAAATGTTTTTTGAGTCGTTTTCAGATTGCGGATCTTCTGTTTGAGATCTTCCCACGCAAGTTTGTGCAGGAAATAATCATCGGCTATTTTGACCGCTTTTTGCTCTCGAACCAGCAAATAAAGCAAGCTTCTGGTTTTTTCGATCGGCTCTTTCAATTCTTTCGCAAGTTCATCGAGCCCCGGTGTTCCCAGACCGAAACGCTGCAAGTATTCTTCGATGCGCGAGGCCAGCGATTCCTGTTGTTGATCGAGTGCAACTTTCCGGCCGAACATAGCGATCAAATCTTTTTGAATTTGAAACAGTTTTTGATCGATCGCGCGGTCGAGAATTGCCGCAAAGACCTCCGCAGGAACGGTTTTTAGGAACCTGGAACGAAGCTCTTCTTTTGGAATACCAAACTGCAGTGGATTTTTTTCGTGGAAGGATTTTACTGTGTCGGTCATTTTTCGCGTGAGATCGAGTTCAAATTTTCTGTTGATCGCCAGGTATGGATTTTTCCGCAGAAGGACCACCGATTCCTCGTGCAATTGCGCAAATTCCTGTGGTGGCATCCCCATTTTTGCTTTTAAGTAGCGTTCGTCCGCTCCGGACATGGATTTCATCTGAACAGCAATGGCAAGTCGGTCTTCCGGATTCCCTTTTTCCAGGATTCTCAGCCGTTCGATGGCCGATGCGTCCCCGGCCGATACCCTTCGCATAGGGAGATGATCGAGAATCACACCGCCTCCAATGGTGGTAAGGGGAGAATGTCTTCTGAGAATAAAACGGTCCCCGGAAAGAGCATGAATGGAGTTTTGCAGGCGCAGTTGCACGTATCCACTTTCTGCCGGTTGCAAAACTTCTGTGCCAAGAAGCGTGATTCGGGCCAAAATGTCGGTTGTAAGATGATGAAATCGTATCAGCGTATTGTGCCGGATCGGGTTCGAATTCGGTAGAAGGGATATCTTGGCATCCAGCAGGCTTGTGGGAACAAAGAGGTCCGCTTCTGTCAGCACATCGCCGCGCTGGATCTCTTCTTTTTCGATTCCCTGCAAGTTCAGGGCCGTCCTCTGACCACTGAAAGCTTCTTCGACATTCTTATCATGGGCGTGGATCGAACGGACCTTTACTCTTTTTCGAGAGGGCATCAGTTCGGCACCGCTTTCTTTCCTGATTTTTCCGGAAATTAAAGTGCCGGTAACGATTGTCCCATGACCTTTCAGTACAAATACGCGATCCACGGGCAACCGAAAAACCCCTTTTCCCGGATGCGTTCGCACTTCTTTGATTTTGCGAATCAACCCCGCTTTCAGGGTATCGAGTCCTTCCCCAGTCTTTGAGCTTACCGCAAAAACCTCAGCATTGGAGAAAGGACTTCCTTGAACCAGACTTTGAATCTCTTCCTTCACAATCTCCAGCGAGTCGTTGTCTGCCAGATCTTTTTTTGTGATAACAATCACCCCATCGGGTATGTGAAGAAGCCGGCAAATTTCGAAATGCTCGCGAGTTTGAGGCATCACCGACTCATCCGCGGCGATAACAAGCATCAACAAATGAATTCCACCGATCCCGGCCAGCATGTTTTTGATAAAACGCTCGTGACCGGGAACATCGATAAAACTGATGTCGATCCCTTCCCATTGTGTGTGAGCAAAACCGAGATCGATCGTGATTCCACGGGCTTTTTCTTCAGGGAGGCGATCTGTATCAACCCCGGTGAGCGACTTCACGAGCGCAGTCTTGCCGTGATCGATATGTCCCGCCGTTCCAATGATGATCGACTTCATATTCTAGGAGTAGCACAGGCGTCTCGCCTGTGAAGCTCGACAGGCGGGACGCCTGTGCTACTTTTAAATACGATAGCGTTTCAGATTTTTCTGCCAGGCATCGAGTTCCGCTTTTTTCGATTCATATCCGGCGCGTCCCATCATTGCGTAGGTCAGGCGTTTTCCTTCTTCGACTCCCGGCTGGTCAAAGGCATTGATCTTCCAGAATTCACCGGCCATTGCTGTTGCAAATTCGAACAAGTAGAACAGAGCGCCTATGTTTTGCTCAGTAATGCGGTCGATTTCAATCGTAAAATTCGGTCGCCCGGACCGCGCCAGAGCCGTCGCCGTTGCGGCATGTTCTGCAAGAAATAACTGCTGTAACGACTTTCCTTTTAGATAATTAATCGAGTCCACGGAAAGATCCGTGTTCAGCACAAAATCCTTTATCGGTTCACGAACAGTTAAAAACTGAATGACCTTATCTTCGGGGCCCTCCATATATAACTGGATTTGTGAATGCTGATCGGCTGCTCCTTCAGTCGCTATGGGAGTTTGTCCTTTGCCCTGTTTGCCGAGACTCTCAGCCCAGAGCTGGCAAAACCATTGCGCAAACGATTTGAGGCGGTATGAATAAGGCATGAAGATTACATTAGACTTTGCGCGCGCATCGCAAAGATACGTCAACAAAAAGGCGATCAGCGCCGCCGGATTTTTCTGCAAATCCGGTTCCTGGCACATAACGGACATTTCCCTGGCGCCTTCCAGAACGGATTCAATCCGAATCCCGCTGTAAGCGGCTGATAACAACCCGACCGCGGTCAAAACCGAGAATCTTCCTCCCACGTTCGGCGGAACGGGAAATGTTTTGAACCCCTCTTGTTTCGCCAGCTTGAATAGATCTCCCGATTGCGGATCGGTGATGGCTATGATATGCGAGGATGGTTTCAACTTTGCATTTTTCAGAATCTGATAACAGATCATGAAATTCGCGAGAGTTTCCGCGGTGCTGCCTGATTTTGTCACAACCTGAAACTGCGTCGTTGGCAGCGATTTCACTTCCTGCAGAATTGCGTGAAGCGCGTCGGGATCGATGTTGTCGCAAATATGAACTCGCGCGAAATGTTTTTCCTTTTGAATCAAAGGATGATTCAAAGCTTGATGCAAGGTTCGGTTTCCCAATGAGGAGCCCCCGATCCCGATCACGACGATGTCTTCAAAACGAAAAAGCGTTTCTTTCACATACTCGTCTATTTCTACAGTATTCGTAGTCTGAAAAAGATCGAAGAAACCGAGTTCCCCGCTTGTTCTTCTTTGATTGAGAGCGGAGAGCGCTTGCTGCAGATTTGTCGTCTGAAGATTCAACAATTCATCCGGCACTCCATTCTTTGGTCCGATATTGGAGGCCATGCAGTGACTGTAATCCATATGTACATTCATCAATCTTCTCCTTTAAATCGTAGTGGCAGAGCATTTGCGGCAAATGCCGGATGGCCATTGCATGAACTCTGAACTTGGCAATTACAACAACAGATGCAAAGGCGTGGCAAATGCTCTTCAACTACCCGGCTACAACTCAAGTTCAAAATCTAAGATATGCTAGAATTGGGTGCAATCCAACCATGGTGAAAACCGGTCTCGACGTGCTTTTGAGTCACAAAAAAGCTTTGCCATCCGGTAGACGAATCGCTCTGCTGGCCAATCCCTCTTCCGTGAATTCTTCCTATCAGTTTATTGTGGATCGGTTTTTGTCGGAGAAAAGCTGGGAAGTGAAAGCGCTCTGGGGACCTGAACATGGATTGCGTGGCGAGATGCAGGACCAGGAATTTTGCGAAGCTTTTCCGGATCCGAAATCCGGTTTGCCTGTTTATAGTCTGTACGGACAGAATCTAAAGCCCACGCCTGAAATGATGCGTGAGATCGATCTGGTTGTTTTTGATATGCAGGATGTTGGGGCTCGTTACTACACTTTTATTTACACGCTTTCCTATGTGATGGAAGCATGCATGGAACATCAAAAGGAGGTCGTGGTTCTGGATCGCCCGAATCCGATCAATGGTGTCGATGTGGAAGGCCCCGTTCTGGAACCCGGTTATGAATCTTTTGTTGGTAGATTTCCGATTCCGGTACGTCACGGGATGACGTTGGGTGAGCTCGCGTTTTATTTTCATCAAGAGTTTCAGCTCAATTGCCGGCTGGAAGTGATTGAGATGGAGGGCTGGAACAGGAATTCTTTTTTTGAAGAAACCGGACTGCCGTGGGTTCTGCCTTCCCCGAATATGCCGACGGCTGATACTGCAGTTGTTTATCCTGGCATGTGCCTTTTCGAAGCCACGAATGTCTCCGAAGGGCGGGGGACTACACGTCCTTTTGAAATTTTTGGAGCTCCCTGGATTGATCCTGAAAAATTCTGCCGGTCACTCGAACGGTTCGAGTTAAAAGGAGTGGTTTTCCGTCGGCTTTATTTCCGCCCAACTTTTAACAAGTTTCACAATCAATTGTGTGGTGGCGCTCAGATGCATGTGACCGATCGCCGTTTGTTTCAGCCTGTGAAGACAGCCCTGTGCATTCTATTCGTTTTGCTTCGCGACTATGCAAAAGAGTTCCGCTGGAAAGATCCACCCTATGAGTTCGTGATGGACCGTTTGCCCATCGATATTCTATGGGGCAACTCCTGGATCCGCGAAGATCTGGAAAACGGCGTTGCGCCGAATGACATTGAACGGAAATGGCAGAACGGACTGGCAGCGTTTTTGAAAGTCCGCGAAAAATACCTGCTGTATTAAGTAGGGGCGACCCTTGTGGTCGCCCGGAAGGGCAGGCACAAGGCCTGCCCCTACCTGGTAATGAAAGCCGCAAGTGGATAAAAACATTTTAACGATAGCTGGGTTTGATCCGAGTGGATGTGCCGGAGTAGCAGCCGATCTGAAAACGTTCCAGGCGTGGGGCGTTTACGGTGTGGCAGTGATCACCGCAATCACGGCCCAGAATACTCAACGGGTTTCTCGTGTTTACCCGGTTTCAACCGATTTGATCCAGGCACAATTTGAATCGATTCTTTCCGATATCGAAATTCATGCGGTCAAGATCGGATTGTTGACGGAGTCAACGATTTTAGAGCTTGTGGTTTCGCTGTGTAAAAGATTTCAATTGACGAATATAGTAGTAGACCCAGTTCTGCGATCAACCACTGGTTTTGACTTCGCGAACCCTGCGATTGTAACCGCATACAAAGAAAAATTATTTCCGGCCTCCGATATCATCACTCCCAATCTCGATGAGGCGTCAGTATTTGCAGAGATGGAAGTGAAGGATGTGGTTTCTATGAAAGAGGCTTCTATCCGCCTGCATAGATATGGAGCGAAAAATGTGGTGATCACCGGTGGTCACCTGGAGAATGAGGCCGTGGATGTCTGGTACGACGGCACGCGGCACGAAATTTTTGTTGCGCCCAAGGTAATGGCTCAATCTCGAGGGCTGGGCTGCACATTTTCTTCCATTCTGGCGGTGCATCTGGCGAGGAATATGGAGCTATCCACAGCAATTCCAGCAGCGAAAGATTACATCGCGCGCGCGATGGCCCATCCATTCAAGATCGGCAGGGGTAGAGGCCCGCTGAATCACAACATCACTTAACTATAATTGCAATCATGAAAGCATTAGAATTTCTTCTTGCACTAGCGCTACTATCCACTATGGCATTTGCCAAAGATACAATTCGGTTCTCCATTTCCTATCCGGATACCGTCTCTTCGAAGCCACAGGATGGGCGGTTACTGTTGTTGCTCTCCAACAATCCTGAAAAAGAGCCGCGCCGTCAGATCACAGACGGCATCAATTCCCAGCTGGTTTTTGGTATTGACGTAGAAGGAATGAAGCCTGGCGAAGAACGAATTGTGGATGAAGAAGCTTTTGGCCATCCCATCCGTAGCTTGAAAGATGTGCCTGCGGGAGAATATTTCGTGCAAGCTCTCTTAAATCGCTACGAAACATTCCATCTGAAAACCGGCCATACCGTAAAACTTCCTCCGGAAATGGGAGAAGGACAACAGTGGAATGAGAAGCCCGGGAATTTCTACAGCAAGCCGGTGAAGCTGAAAATAGATCCAAAGAATGCTTCCGCAATACTCATCGTGATGGATCAGAAGATTCCACCCATTCAAGAGCCCGCCGATACGAAGTATGTGCAGCACATAAAAATGCAAAGCAAGTTGTTGACCGAGTTCTGGGGACGACCGGTGTACGTCGGAGGTCATGTTCTCGTGCCGCATGGATTTGACGAACATCCTGAGGCCCGTTATCCGCTGATGATTTTTCACGGACATTTTCCGGCAGATGTCAGCGGTTTCCGGACCGAACCACCGGATCCGAACCTGAAACCCGACTACAGTGAACGATTTCGTGTCAGCGGCTACAACAAAATTCAGCAGGAGGAAGCGTACAAGTTCTATCAACAGTGGATCAGCAAAGATTTTCCACGTTTTCTCGCGCTCGAAATCCAGCATGCAAATCCTTATTACGATGATTCGTACGCCGTAAATTCTGCAAACCTGGGACCGTATGGCGATGCAATTACTTATGAATTGATTCCGTTCATTGAAAAGAAATTTCGCGCAATTGGCCAACCCTGGTCGCGATTTCTTTATGGTGGCTCTACCGGCGGCTGGGAGGCTCTTGCAGCGCAAGTGTTTTATCCAGATGAATACAACGGGGCATTCGGGGCGTGTCCGGATCCTGTCGATTTCAGATCCTACATGACGATCAACATCTATGAAGATAAAAATGCTTACTACTATGAAGGTCAGTTCGCCAGAATTCCACGACCCGCGCATCGCAATTATCTCGGTCAGCTAAGCGCAACGATGGAACAAAACAATTATTTCGAACTCGCTCTGGGAACAAAATCGAGGTCCGGCCAACAATTTGATATCTGGGAAGCAGTTTATTCGCCGCAGGATCAAGATGGTTATCCGAAACGAATTTACGACAAGCTCACCGGAAAAATTGATCCCGAAGTTGCAAAATACTGGAAAGAGAATTTTGACCTGCGCCATATTCTGGAGCGGGACTGGAGCAAACTCGGACCAAAGCTTGAAGGAAAACTCCATTTGTATTGCGGAGATATGGACAACTATTACCTGAACAATGCCGTGTATTTCATGGAAGAGTTTCTGGAAAAAACAAAGAATCCTCATTACGGCGGGGAAGTGGATTACGGAGATCGCGCCGAGCATTGCTGGAACGGAGATCACAATAATCCGAACCACCTGACCCGGCTTCGCTACCACACGATGTATCTGGACAGAATTCTAAAAAGAATTGAAAAGACCGCTCCGTCTGGCGCCGATCTGAAAAGCTGGCGCTATTGATCTTACATCGATTCTAGATCTCGTTTCAGGCGTGCAAGCAAATTCACAGATGGTTCCGCGTAACGGCTGATCCAGCGATCATAGATTTGTTTAATTGGCAGGACGTTCAGATAATTCCAGCGGAGGCGCCCTTCCCGCTTACTGATCACAAGTCCGGCGTTGACCAGCACCCTCAAATGAAGCATTACCGTGCAGCGATCAGCGCCGGGAAATAAATCGCAAATCTCGCCGGTTGTCAGAGGCCGGTTCTTTAATTGATCCAGAATCTCTCGACGACGCCGGTTCGCTAGCGCCTTAAAAACAGCTTCATCTTTCCGTTGCCTTGACATGTTATAATATTATAACATATATTAAAAGCAGAAAAGGAGAAATTATCATGGAACAAATTAGTTTTACGGTTCATCTCAGCATTCTGAAACCGGTGGAGCAGGTTTTTGATGCCGTGATTCAGCCTCAAAAGCTGTCGGGTTACTTTACGGCTTCCGCCAGCGCTCCTATGCGCGAAGGCACGACTGTAAAGTGGCGTTTTCCTGAATTTCCTGAAGAATTTCCAGTCATCATTCGCCGGATCATACCCAACGAATCGATTACGCTCGAATGGGAATCGCAGGAGGGCGGATACAACACAACAGTGACTATGAAATTCGAACCGCTGGATGAAAACTCAACACTGGTTTCGATCAGCGAAGAGGGATGGCGCCCAACAGAAAAAGGAATTCGAAGCTCTTACGGCAACTGTAGCGGCTGGATGCACATGCTCTGCTCTCTGAAAGGGTATCTGGAGTACGGAATCAATCTGCGCAAAGGATCGTTCCTGAAACCGGAAATCTACATGAATCCTTAAAAGTGTTTTGCCCGGATTTCCCCTCCTTATGAAGGAGGGGACTAAGGGGAGGTTGGAATGAAACAAATGTTTATCGTTTTTTTCGTTCTCGGTTTGCTGGTGGAACACCAAGTTTGATACCCGAGGAGTGTTCACGAAAGAGGATTGGGAATTGAATAGCGCGCCAGTAAAACAGTCACATTATCTTTACCCCCTTTTTCGAGAGCAAGATTCATCAGTCGATCACAAACATCGGATGATCCTTCTGATGCTGCAATCACTTCAGCGATTTCCTGTTCATTCACCATGTCGGTCAATCCATCACTGCAGAGCAAAAGCCGGTCGCCGTCCAGGAGCCTCACATGGCGGATTTCCATTTGAATTGTCCTGGATTCACCACCCAGAACGCTTGTAAGAGTGTGACGCATCCGGTGAGTCGAAACCTCCTCCGGAGAAATCGCGCCGGCATCTGCCAGAGCCTGCGCTACGGTTTGATCATGTGTGAGTCGCTTCAGTTTGTTTTGCCGAAACAGATACGCGCGTGTATCGCCGATGTGAAGAATGAAGAGATCATCGCCAAAACTGTAGGCACCGGTCATCGTAGTACCCATTCCCTTAAGCCGCGGATAGGCTTCGGCGTACTCCATCAGCGTTTGATCTACGCGTTGAAAGTATTCTTCCGCGCGCTCTATCACGTCCTTCAATTCGGTCTCCCTGGTTTCCGGATTGTCTAATTTAAGCGCCCATTTCGCCGCATTCAAAATCAAACTCATCAATACACGAATGGCCATGGTGCTGGCCACTTCTCCGGAGGCGGCGCCACCCATACCATCAGCCACCGCCATTCCATATCCAATCTCATCGGAGCGGTCCGGCAAATCTCCCGCTTCCAGACTGGTCATCACTTTTTCCCAGTAACGCCCCGAGCGATAAATTATGTAGGCATCCTGATTGTTCGGGCGCGCATAGCCCGTATGGCTTGAAGCCCCGAAATCAATGGAAACAAGACTTGAAAATGGCCGCGGTGGTTGAACAGGATCCACTGAAAATGGAAGTTCAGTAATTACCGTATCAGCTGGATTGAAACTACGCATGATTCACCTATTCCGGATGTGTTTTATGCAGGCGCCCACTTTGAGAGATGCGTCAAGAATTTGTCCGACACGAATACCAAAGGGCAGTTGATGACGTTGTACAGCATCCATTCCGGCCGACGCAATGCACCCGCAGTTTTTGCAATCAGGATTTCCACCAAATTGACAAGGGGTGATCAACTTTTCAAAATCGGCGGAAATGCAGGTCGATAGTCTGGCGAAAGTACACTCGCCTGGTGAATTCGGCGGATTTTCATAGAATTCGGCCACTCCACGTCCGACATCCAGCTTTGGGTACTTTGGCTTCAAATCGAGCAAATCTTGAATCGCTTTCCAGCGATCCTCCGGCGTTAGTCGCTCTTTCGAATTCTCTCCTTTTTGCGGCGTGAAAAGGCTCATCCAGATTCGCTTTGTTGTTGGTTGATCCGACCAGAATTTTACAAACTCCTCCAAGTATCCATCACGAACCAACTGCTGGTGTGTCAAGGTGCAATGAACTGAAACCTGATGACCGGCAATGTTCTTTAAGATGCGTTCGTATGTTGCAGGTTTTCGGCGCTCATCGTGTTCCGGTTGCAATCCATCAATCGATACACTGATTCCCAATCGCGGAATGAGAGCCCATTCTTGAGGAATCCTGCGAACAGCGCTTGTTACGAGTTGCGTCTGAATTCCCATGGTTGCCATCTGTGGAAGCAACTCATCCAATTCACGATATCGTACGAGTGGTTCTCCCCCGACAAGGGAAACGTGAGACGGTTTGTGCTCGCGCAGTAAGCCCAGCACACCGTCGATCAACGCCTGTCCTTTCAGATCCCGAACTTGCCGGAGTGTGATTTGACCTCCGAGATGCTGATCTCCATACGCGTAACAACCGGGACAACTTAATGGACACTCACGGGTCAGCTCGATGGATAAGAAGGGTTTGTAACCTATGAGCAGCCTGCCCCAGGCACGAAATATTACTCCCAACATTGCAAAATCCTCACTTCTTACGCGGTTCTTCCAAATTTGCGTCCGGCCGCTGATTCTTTCCGTTTCGAATCTGACGAACCATTTCAATTAGTGCCCTCGCGTGATTTTTTACTTCCGTCTGTAAACCGGTATCGCGGTCCAGATCATCATGACTTGTGGCATACGGAGTGTAGTAACCGACGTATCTCGCAAGACCAGCGTTCGGACCGGCCGGTATCAGCTCCATGTCTGTTAACATTTCTCCGGGACACGTTTGATCGCTGCTGGCTGCTCCGTTGATCAGCAAAATGCCGGATTTGGCTTGTGAATTACGGTACAACTGTTCGGCATCAGCGATCTTCTTTCGCGTTTCCAGCCACTCAACGGGCAGTGGAAACTCCGGATCCTCAAAACCAGGGCCCGCAGGCTTCGTTCGCGGACTTTTTCGATACTCTTTATAAGCCTCGTATGCTATTGTCGCAATTTTTTCAAATTCATTTTTTGCAAAGTCAAAAGCAGGATCGTAAAAACGTTGGGAAAAGCATTCGAGGAATTCCGCTGCCGAAAGCTGAACGTCCGGCATCCCTTTTACCACGCGCACTGATCTTTCCTTTTCGTTCGGCATTGTTTGGAGAGCTACCTTGGTGAAATGTATTCTTGAAAATATGGAATGGCAAGCGGTGCTTGACATACTTAGCGTTGCTCGATATACTGAGCATCATAATGAAAATGCAGGCCCCCGCGATTGGCAGTTTTCTCAAGGCGGCACGGAACTCGAGGCAACTTAGCTTGCGAGCGGTCGAAAAAGCGGTCGAGATCTCGAACGCATACCTCAGCCAGTTGGAGAGCGGGAAAATTCAGGGGCCCTCTCCGGTCATATTGCACAGGTTGAGCGAGTTGTACCAGGTGCCTTATGCAGATGTAATGCAGCTTGCGGGATATCCATTTCCCAAACCTGAAATGAATCAACCGTCGTTGTATTCCCGGCTTGCCTTAAGTCTTGGACCGGTCACAATTGAAGAAGAAGAGGCTCTTAAGGAATACTTGCACTTCCTGCGCTGGAGAGGAAAAGCGAGTAGAAGGAGAAAGAAATGACTGACTTACTGCGATCGTTCGGGTTGCCCGGAGGAACGCGGACCACCAACATCCGCATGTCAAAACTGGACCGTCTGTTAGAAGGTTCCAGGGCAAAAGCAAATTGGATCGAAATGGCAAAGATGCTTTTTTGGAGCGACAATGACGAGAGAAGGCAGGAGGAAAACGGAAAATTTATCTCGCCCGAAGGCAAATTATTCATGGCCGACATGAACCGCACAAACCAGCGCGGAGATCAACTTCGTTATCTTCTTCATTTGATCATAATCGTTGCGATTGCTGAAAAGCGAACACAGGAAATCTATGAAAGAGATTTTTCTGAACGTTGCGACAGGATTAGTGAGGTTCACAGTCTGAACGATTCTCAGTTTTGGGACGCCGAAGAAGTCCCGGAAGAATGGGTAGAGCTCAATGTGGAGTTTGAAAAGGTCGCCAATCAGATGTTAATAGGAACCCTCAGAGAATATCATCACAATGAGATTGCAGATCTGGTGCGTGACAATGATTCTCAACGAATTTTTCAAATGATTCAGGATGTTCAGCTCGATCGCCCTGTAGAAGCTTTATAATCAAAGACATCATGGATTCTTATTTGCTGTTTGTAGACTTCACGATGAGATCTGAACGGACGCTTCGTACACCATTGGCGGATCGTCCTAATTTCATAGCGCGATCGGCTTCAGCTTGAGTGTCAACTCTTCCTTTCAATGTAACGTTGCAATGACTCGTATCGACGTTAATGTTTGAAGCGGATATCAGTTCATCGGCGGCGAATTTCATCTTTATGTCCGATGAAATATTTGCATCAATTCTTTGGACCGTGTAATCAAGGTTATGAGCAATCTGCGGAGTTGTCTCTATTTGGCCTTCTCTGTTCCGGACGCCTGCACTGTTGGTCGTCGCGCAACTCCAAAAAGCAAAAACGATAAGAACAAGAGTAAGAACGGTACACCAATCCCTGCTGTATTTCATAATTTTGTCTCCTGGTTGAACTTTGCACTTCCGAAAAAAGAAAGAGCGGCCTTGGCCGCCCTCTCCCGCAATCATGTTACGGTCAGACAGTTAGTCCCGCAGCAATCTTATGAAAAGTGGAATTTGATACCTGAAAGAGTTTTACTTCTGGTGTCCCTTCGATTACTTTCGAAAGGGTCTTGACTACTTCCGGATACATTAAACGGTTGTAATCATCGGCATTGATCTTCTCGTTCCAAAAACTGATCCCTGTTACTTCAGAACGCTCTGTAGCAAGCAAGCTGACCTCATCACGG
>JAKEFK010000115.1 GCA_022616075.1 bacterium | reverse complement strand
GCAGGCCGATTTCGCAGCTGAGTGCCGGAGAGCTTCAGCGTGTCTGCATCGCCGCAGCGCTGGCGCAGCAACCGGAAGTGCTTTTGTTGGATGAGCCTACGAGCTTTTTGGACTTGCGCCAGATCGCCCGGTTGTCCCGTTTACTTTTGCGTCTGAAGAGCGATGGACTCACCATCCTTTGTGCTTCGCATGATCTGCGCCTTCTGAGAAAACACTCCACTCAAGTTTTGTTGCTGGAGGAAGGTAAACAAATCGGGTTTGGAATGTATGAAGAAGTCCTTACCGAAGAACGGTTGGCAACCTTGTTTGAATTCGAGCTGATATGAAAGTTTCACTGGAGCAAGCGCGAAGCTTGCTGAAATCTTTTGCGGGAATGAAGGGCAGTTTTCCGTTTCGATTGGGGACCACTTCTTATATCTATCCGGGCGAAATTGTTCCGAACGTCGAGCTCCTGGGCGATTTCTTAGATGAGATACAGCTTTTGCTGTTTGAAGGGAATACGATTTCGAATATTCCGGATGCTTCCACCATTCGTTACTTGAATGAACTGGCGGAATCAAAAAACATAACGTATTCGGTTCATCTGCCTCTGGATGCATACCCGGGACATGAAAATGAATCATTCCGGAGAGATTCCGTTGCAATGATTCAGCGGATTTATGAAGTTGGTGTCCGCTTGCGCTGCAAACATTTCGTTTTCCATTATGCGAGCCGCAACCCCGAGGGAACGCCGTTCAAAGATTTGCAGAAGTGGCGCGACCAGCTCTGCAAATCAACCGAAGAATTGCTGGAATCGGGTATCGTACCCCAATCTCTCTGCGTTGAAAATCTAGCGTATCCGTTTTCATGGGTGGCAGATCTTGTGGACCGGTATGGTCTTGCCAAATGCATCGATATAGGGCATCTGCGCGTGAATCATTTCCCGGTCAAGAACCACCTCAACAAGCATCTCCGTGAAACGAAAATCATTCATCTTCACGGATTGAAGAAAGGGATCGATCACAATGGACTTTCCCCGAAAGACAGAAGAAGCACTCACCAGTTGATGGAGAAAATGGATGAGATCAAATACAGCGAGACACTCATTCTGGAGGTTTTTCAACTGGATCATCTGCTGGAAAGTCTAAAAACATTTAAACGATTCTGGAACAAATGGGAAACACAAAAGTTGTACTCATAACAGGTGGAGCGAGAAGCGGAAAGAGTCGAATGGCTCTGGAACTTGCTTCCGGTCATTCGCCCAGAATCTTCCTTGCAACTGCCGAGGCTTTGGATCAAGAAATGAAGGACCGGATCCGCAAGCACCAATTGGATAGGGGAGATGACTGGATCACGCTTGAGGAGCCGGTGTTTTTGGCACAAACATTGGAACGACGTTCCAGCGGAACAATGGTGGTGGACTGCATTACGCTGTGGCTTTCGAATCTTCTGATGCGTTCCTACAATCGGCAACAAATCGAAACTGAAGTTGCCCGTTTGGTAGAAGCGCTTCAAGCAAGGGCATCCACTACGATTGTAGTAACAAACGAAGTCGGCATGGGTATTGTGCCCGAAAATGACTCCGGACGTCTCTTTCGAGATCTTGCCGGTATAGCGAATCAAAGGATTGCAGAAGTTGCTGATCGAGTAATTTTCATGGTCAGCGGTTTGCCTTTTCAATTGAAGTGAGGATGTGATGAAAATACCAGGAATCGAACCCGTTGTTGTGCAATTTTTCAAAAGTGCTCAGGAACGCTGGGACAATCTGATTAAACCTCAGGGAAGTCTGGGCCGTCTGGAGGAGATTGGCTCGCGGATCTGTGCCATCACCCGAACCGGCATGCCGGAGGTGAAGAACAAGCGACTGCTCGTATTTGCAGCCGACCATGGAATTGTTGCGGAAGGAGTCAGCGCTTACCCGCAGGATGTCACAACTCAGATGGTTCGTGGTTTCCTAACCGGAAAAGCGGCAATTTCGATTCTTGCTGATAAAGAAAAAATCGATTTGAAAATTGTTGACATGGGAATTGCCGCAAGGATTTCTCACAACAATCTGATCACAGTACACATTAACAATGGAACCAGAAATTTCGTCAAAGAATCCGCGATGACGTCAGATGAAATGAGTCATGCGTTGCAAGCGGGAATTCAATTTGCGGACCAGGCCAAAGCCGAAGGAATTCAGCTAATTGCCGGTGGCGATATGGGGATCGGAAATACAGCTGCAGCCAGCGCGATCTATTCGGCTCTGTTCGGAATTGATCCTGAACTTGTAACCGGAAAAGGGGCTGGCCTGGACGAATCAGGAAGACTTAATAAAGCTGCGATCATCCGCTCCGCGCTGAATCGGTGGAATATTTCCTCCATGAAACCGCTGGATATCCTTCAATACTTTGGAGGGTTTGAAATTGCGGCGCTCACAGGACTCTATCTGGGAGCAGCCGCGAGCTGGCTTCCTGTTGTGGTTGATGGCTTCATCTGCACAGCGGCAGCAGCAATTGCCATGGCGCTTGTGCCGCCATGCCGTGAGTATATGTTTTTTGCGCACGACTCCGCGGAAATGGGCTACAGAAACGTTCTTCAACATCTCAATGTCGAACCGATTCTGAATTTGGAAATGCGTCTGGGAGAAGGCACTGGCGCTGCTCTTGCGATGGGAATCATTGATTCGGCGGTAAGTCTGTTCCGGGAGATGCCGACGTTTGAACAGGCTGATGTATCACGCAAAAAAGAATGAACTCGTTCTTGCTGGCGCTCCAGTTCCTTACTGTTATTCGCATCCCACGAATGGTTGATTACCGGCCGGAGGATTTTTCCTCCAGTTTGCGCTGGTTCTTTCTCATTGGTTTGTTGATTGGTTCTATCCAATGGATCCTTTCGTGGGCCGGGCTGAAGTATCACTTTCCGGTTGACTTGCTGGCTCCACTGGTTCTGGTTGCGGGACTCATTCTAACGGGCGGATTGCACTTGGATGGAATGGCAGATTCTGCGGATGGTTTTGGCGCGGGAACCGATCGTGAATCGGTTCTGCGGATCATGAAAGATGATCGAATTGGAGTTTATGGAATTGCAGCAATTGTTCTCACTTTATACGTGAAAATCATTGCCATTTCCTATGTCTTAAAAGCCGGTCAGGTGGGCGTGATTTTGCTTTCACCAATGCTCTGCCGTGCTTTGCTTTCTGTGACCTGCACGCTTCTACCTTACGCGCGATCTGAGGGTACAGGGAAGGCCTTCGCTGAAGGGAACTTCTTCAAGCACGCATTTCCCTCCCTGTTCCTCTGTGTGGCAATTCAATTCTCTTTTTTTAGATTTCCTGGATTGTATGTTTTCGGAATCGTGTGTCTTGTGGGCTTGCTGTTTTGGGGTTATTGCTATGGAAGAATCCGAGGTTTTACCGGGGATACTCTGGGCGCGCAATGCGAAGTTACGGAAATCGCAGCGCTTCTTTCCGGCTCAATGCTACTATAGCGGCATGAAGGTTGTCATTTTTTATACGAAGAACGGCGAACAAGAAGTGGAGGTCGGCCGTGTCTGGAACGAAGGTGGTCAGCTGCAAGGAACTGTTAATGAGATCTTTTTGAATGATCTGAAGGACTGGCTGATGAAATCAGGGGAAGAGGTAGAGGATTACCTTCAAGATCTACACAAACGATTTGACGGCACCTTTCTTTACGCCGGACCGTACAGGGAAGCGACCGACTGAGTCAATATTTTGAGAGGGCTTCTTTCAATTGCTGAGCTTCATTCTTATCGAGAAAATACTCCACCGCAGTCACGGCGCCGAGTTTCCTAACCGTAATCACCAGGCGAAAGCGATCATCGTCCGTTCTTTCTAACTCCAGAGTTTTGGGTTCCCGGAGGGTTTTGTATATTGTCTCCGTTTTCATTTCGTTTCGATTATATCGTGAGCATTCAGGGATTCGTTTGTGTTAGCATCCGAACATGTGGAGTTCAATAACCGTCACCGGTTCACCTCGAATTATGGTCGTCGATGCAACCGGGAACATTCAAGGATGGGAACATGAGTTCTCCGGCAGGTTGTATCACAGCCTGCAACGAAGCGGCCTGCAGTTGGTTGGAAATACGCCTTTGCGCGCGCATGATCCCCAAGAAATCATCCTGAACGATGCATTCAACTGCATGATTCTTTTTGTGCATGAACAACTCAAATTATTCTGGAATGTCCTTTGCCGGCAGTCAGCGGTCGCTCCGTTTTTGCTCGCGCTTTGCACTTGCGAGAGTTTCGATCCGCAGGTAAGCGAGGATGTTTTGAAATCTACACCCACGGTCGCGCCGCTTGCGATTGCACCGCTATCCTCCATGTCTTCGAGGGAAGCAGGACTCTTCTACCTGAAGTTTTTTACTGAATTGAAGCTTCATTCCAAGGAAAGTGTCAGCGGTAAAATGGTTTGGTTCTCCTTCTCCAAGGCAAGGGAACTGTTGCGCCGGCGCAGATACGTCGCCAAATTCGGTGTGCGCTGCTGAAATTCAGGGCTTCACGAGATCAGGAACGCTATTAGGTAAGGGATATTTTTTTGGTGTAAACAGCTCTCAGCAACTTTCACCAACCGGAGCGGACGCTGAAACCCGAATCTTCGGCAAAAGATCGCGGTAAACTGTCCGCTCCGTGGCAAATTGTCGCGCACACTCTAAACGTGCGCTCCGATAGATTATCGGCAGGCGGGGTAATAGGTTGCTTTGTAATTTTCATGCAGGCTGGAAGCCCGCGGCCCGTAATGCAGTCTAGAAGGTTGCGCTCCGTAGAGCGATGTACTTCGTATCACCGTCGTGGTAGATCATCTGTGTTATTTTCCCTTGATTATCGTTGGTTTTTCGATCCGGACCGCTGGTTCGCCCGGTGTGCGTCTGCCCTGAAACACTGTCATGCCTGTAACTTTCCCTTCCGGATTAAGGTCAAAACGAAGCCAGCCCTGTATCCCTTCGTAGAAGAACTCCGTTTGCGACATGGGTCGAACAGGGCGAGCGGGACCGTCCCCGCGCTGTGTGTAAAGAATGTTACCGGCTTTCAATACGCGACGGGATTCCTTTTCATTGATCTTGTAAGTTCCCACATACCGATCCAAGATTTCATCCGGAACCTGAACAATCTTCCGGGGGGAAATGAAGGGATCGATCGGAACCGTAATTCTTTTTTCCCGCAGTGGCTTGCCGCGCATGAATGTTTTTATCGCCGCCAGAATGTCCGGAGAAGAAAGGAAGAGTGGATCACTGTGTCCGGCTCCTTCAATAACGAGATGCTGTGAGTTTTTCAAGTGAGCCGCCACTGCTTCGGCATTCGAGGGCGGTGCGCGACCATCAAGAGTTCCGCTAATGAGAAGAGCGGGAATGTTCGACGTTACCGGCTTTCTAAAATCATCGCCCAGATCCAGATCAGATGGGCAGATTTCGGGAAAGGGAAAATTGATCGCGTCACCAAGCATCGCATTCTTCGCTTGCTGCGCGATTTCCTGAGACCACTCCCGATTTGCTCCTGAAGAACAATCCATTGCAATCGACATCGCATTTGGGGCTTCACCCATTCTGTTTTGCGCTGTAAGTAAAGCCAGCGCGGTCCAATCACTCTTCTCCAAACGCGAGATAAAATCAGGCATACCCGCGAAGGTTTCCGGGCCGACCAGCATTCCCGCAAGAGCATATTGCAAATCAAACTTTCCGACTTTGATTTGCGCAGTCATGCCATTTTGCGGATGCGTCAGTGATACAACCTGTGGTTCATGTTCCAGTGTTTTCAGAAGCTGTTGAAGAGAGCTCATTAAGTCCGGAACTGAAGCTGCAACCTTTGGATCTTTCGTTGCAAGCTCTGCAATCGTTGCCAGCAGTTTTTGTTGATCCGCAGGAAGCTTATACGTATGATGGAGTGGCTCGAGTCCAGCGAGAATTACACGATCAATGAAATCGCCATGGTATTTCATGGCCGCTAATGAGAGATGCGTGCCGTAGCTGATTCCCCACAGCGTTAAACGCGGCGACTTGAGCGCTATCCGCAGGTCATTCAAATCGGCTGCATTTTCGCGTGTATTATATGAGCTCAAGTTGATTCCTTGCTCCTGCAATCTTTGAAAACAGGCGCGCGCTGAATCCGCCAGAATTTTTCCTGCAACGGCGCGATCTAACGGTTCATTGAGTGGAACCAGGTATGTTTCCTTACACGAAATGTCCGGTTCGGACATTCCGGTGCCGCGCTGGTCAAAAGCAATCACATCGCCGAATTCACGCATCGCCATAAATAAAGGAAAGCGTGATCCGCGCGCTGCATCGATTCCGGAACCGCCCGGGCCACCAGCCAGATATACAATCGGAGATCGCTGACCTTTCGCCGTCGAAGCGAATTTTACAAAACGGAGAGTGATTACGCGTGAACTCTTCCCATTTCGATTTTCCGGCACAATGAGTTCTCCCAGCTCTGCCGGCACTTGTTTCCCGTCATCGCTTTCAAATTCATAGGTCTTGAAGGTCAACTGCGGTTTATCTGTCGCGTCAGCAACAGAAATCATTGCAATGAACAGAAGCGCGATTGTAAGAATCTTGTGCATGATGTGTTCTCCTTTTTCAGACAATACGACGCCCGCAAGACTTGACGCTGTTTGAATCGGTGAGCGTCTCATGGAATCGGTGAACTGCACGTTATGTCCGGGACTCGCATGCTAGACTAATTTCTATGACCCGCCCCACGACGATATTGTTGTTCCTTCTGCTTTCAGCTAAATCCATCTGGGGTGCCGAATTTATCAATCAATCGCAATTCTTGATGAAGGAAGGGGACGATCCTGCGTGGGCTGAACCTTCATGGGATGACCGGAACTGGACACTGACTGAACTTCGATTCACGCCGGCTGGCAACGAAATTTCATGGTTCCGGACAACGATCCATCTTTCACAAAAGCATCTTGTTCCTGGACATCCGCTTGGGATTTATTTTGCAGCATTGGCTGCGCATGAAATCTACTGGGATGGTGTTTTGATCGGTCGCGGAGGGAGACCAGCCACAACTCCGGATCAGGAAATTCCAGGGCCCATCCAGGCGCACTACGTCGTCCGGGAAAGTTTGGCAACCCCCGGGTCTCACACAGTTGCGCTCCGTACGTCCGCTCATCATCGCCACTTTGAGCCTCTTTCGGGGTACTGGATGTTATTGATCGGAGATTATGATTGGATTGCGGATGTCGGCAGGTATACAACTTCTGTTTCTCTGATCTCTTTGAGCGGGATGATCCTGGTGGGTATCTTCGCATTCCTTTTGTTTTTGGCGGATCGCGGGGACCGTTCTTATCTTCTTCTTGCACTGCTTGCAATTGTTGCTGCGCTGCTACTGATTGCTGAAGCGTGGCGAAATCTGTTCGGCTATACGTACAACTGGCACCTATTGCGGCTTTCCGTCATTACAGGCTTAACCGCCCTTCTGAATTTCTCGCTGCTTCTTTTTATGATCGTTCGGTTCCCGGGAAACGGGCGCAGATATTTTCTCGCGATCGGTCT
>JAKEFK010000114.1 GCA_022616075.1 bacterium | reverse complement strand
GAACATGGCAAGCGAATTGAGTGAAGCACTCGGTGGCAAGCGCTACCTTTCGGGCCTGGTCCAGTTTGATCAAAGGAAATGGAAGGAACACTACGATACAAGCTGGAGCGAAATGAAACGAATGAAGAAGAAATATGATCCGAACGGCGTTTTGAATCCCGGGTTCATCGACTTCACCGCATAGGAATTGTCCTGATAACGTACACATTTGCATTTGCATTTCCAATACCGGAGTAAATCATGAAAGAATTTGAACTCAATCATGAGATCTTTGTGAAGGCCTCCGCCAAAAAAGTCTTTGAGGTCTGGACCGACTTCGAGCACTGGCCGCAGCTTTATCCCGAAACTTATGAAAGCGTGAAGGTTCAGCGGGAAGGCAATCGAGTCATGACAGAAGAAGTAATCAAAACAATGGCCGGAAAACAACAGGCCACCATTGAAACGGTTTTGGAACCTCCGCATCGTTATATCCGGTATTTCAAAGATGGTCCGATGGAAGGATCGATTCGAACGACCACCCTGGAAACATCCAACGATGGAACTGTGGTTAGAACTCAGATGCAAGTGAAACTTGGGGGAATGGTTGCCATGTTACTTGGCGATCTCGCCGAAATGCTCTTCCAGAAGAATATTGAAAAACTTTCGCAATCCCATGCGCGCGTCGCAGAGGCAGAAGCTCCTGAAAAATGATGTGCTTCCGATCTTTCAAGAATTCAATTTGCGCGGGCAGGATGCAGCGCGATACTGTGTTGGAGTGACTCGCATGAATCGTTTGAAGATTCTGGAAAAGTGACTGTGATCTGAAAATCCAGCCGAAAGAGCAATTTGTGCCAGCGAAGAGTCCGAATGCGCAAGCGCGTTACACGCCTGCTCGATCCGAAGTTTACGAATGTAGTCTCCGATCGTGCAGCGATGAAATTTCCGGAATTCACGCGTCAGGTGGACCGGGTGAATGCCGACTGTGGTTGCAATTTCGGTGATAGTCAAATGATCTGAAAAGCGCTCTTGCAGAAGATCGAGTGCTTGTTTCAACCAGGGGGGTGGCTGACGATCCACAATCACCTTGCGGGAGCGGGAAGCTTCTGCGAGCATTTCGAGTGCGACGCCTTCAATGGCCACCGGAGAAGCCGTATCCATTTCGCGAAATTCCTTATAGAGATTCATAAAAAGGCCCCCCAGCAATCCTCGATGCGTATAAACACACTGATCTACGATCAATGAATATTCCCGAATTCTGTCCAACCAGGAAGGCGGAATCTCAACACTGAAGGCACGAAGGTTCATTAGTGGCACTTTCAGCGAATGAGGATGATCCATCGGAAGATATTCCAACGTAAACGGCTGATACTCCCGGAGCTGATTCCCATAAACTTCTACGCATGATCCGCTCAAGGAAATACAAAAGAGCGCAGAAGGATGAGAGTGCATTGGAATGCTGCTCTTTGCAGGGAATTGGATTTCCTGCAAAAGAAGGCTTGAGATTTTGGCGCTCCTGATGATATCACGTGGGTTCATCAGACCTCCGCTTTAACCGCCAAGTGCGCCAAGTTTTAAAACTTTTTCCTATCTTGGCGTTCTCCGCGTCTTGGCGGTTAAACTTTCTAAGTACGACTCGAGTTTTCGATAAAACGTTTACACTGTTTTACACGATTTTTTTGAACGATTCAAAAAGTTAGGTTTATTCCACAATGCTTATTTATTTCAAGACAGAAGCTGTTTCGGCATGTTATGTTCAGCATTGCTCTCACGGAGGAATAATTATGGTGAGATTTCTACTAGGCGTTCTTGGAGGACTTTGCTTTCTCGCTCAACCAATCGTGGTTTTTGGCGAAACACCTCAGCCAAATACAAGCCCGTCTTCGTGGAAGAAGGTGGACTGCCCCTTCGATACGAAGAAAGCGCTGCTTCCGGTCACTTGCGGCCAACTGAAGGTGCCTGAAAATTACGATGATCCAAAAGGTCGATCCATAGAAGTTGCCTTCATGGTCATCAGCCCTGAGCGCAAGATAGATCCGCAAAACGCCGTCATTTTCCTGAGCGGAGGGCCCGGATCACCGAGCCTTGTACACGTAGAGACACTGGTCACAGTTCCAGCCATCCGTGAGATTGTTGTCGATCGGGACTGGGTGTTCTTTGACCAAAGAGGCGGCGGCCGATCCACTCCGGCACTCCGTTGCCCCGAAGAAGAAGATTGGTTTAAGAGGGTGAAGACTTGCAGAGACCAATTCGTAAAGCAAGGTGTGGATCTTTCTCAGTACAACAGTGCACGTATTTCCAGAGACATGGAAGCGCTCAGAAAAGCATTGGGCGTGAAGCAATGGAATGTTTGGGGAGCCTCCTACGGCGCCAGGCTCGCGTTCACCGTGGCGCGCTACTATCCCTCGAGCGTCCGGTCCGTACTTGTCGACGGTCCCTATTTGCCTGAAGACCAGGAGGTCGTCGAAGATCTTCATGGTGCAGAGGTCGTACTGAACAAAATATTCTGGAAATGCACGGCAGATGCGGACTGCGCGTCCAAGTATCCGCAACTGAGAAGCCGGTTCCTGGCCGCGCTTCCCAAGCTCCGGCAGCAGCCGTTAGAAGTGGGGAAGGAGCGGTTCGACGATTGGAGGGTGACGAGCTTCCTTCAAAACAGTTTATATGGCGGCGCCGTTCCGACTTTTGAACAACGCGTACAGACCGTGCTCGCTTACGCGGATGCCGCAGCTCGTGGCGACGGCAAGCTCATGGTTCAGATCGAGGAACAAATGACAAAGGACACGCCAGCGCCTCCGACCTTACCGGACCAGGGAAAGTGGACCACTGGACAGAACCTCTCGATCGATTGCCACGAAGAGAAGGTGTTCGAAACCGTGGAGGAATATGAGCAAGCGGCGGCCAAATCCGACATCGTCCGTGCTTTGTTCGGACAAGACGGCATGCATGAAAGATTCAAGGCGTGCGCGTTGTGGCCTGCGGGGCAAGCAGACCCGATCGAAAACACTCGCATATATTATGACGGACCGATCCTCGCTTTCACCGGGGAATTGGATCCAACCCTGTCAGGACTTGCAGGCTACAAGATCGAGATGATCTATGCCAACGCAAGGCACGTCGTCTTCAGCAATGCCGGGCACGTTCAGTTTTATATACGAACATATAATTATTCACCGGAAGAGTATCCGTACAGGCGGTGTGCCCTGGAATTAGGGCGCCAATTCCTTACCGATCCGCAGCGATCCCTGGATACAAGTTGCGCTACTACACGACAGTTGCGCTTGGTGAAATAATAATGCGCCACCCGCGGGGGTCGTACTCATTGCAGGTTCCATTCCTCGCCTCGTTGATTGGCAATGATGGGGTCTTATCACCTGAAGTTCGATCGCTCTGAAATGACGAGAATCGTTATTGCTCCGCGATGCCAGGTTCGACCAAAGCGTCGGACATTCTTCGGTCCACATCCGCTGACATTGCGCCAGGGCCTTTTCGCAAAAGAGGAAGGGACAATGCAGGTTGTACGATTTTCGCTTGACGGATTACGTCTCTCGCTTCTTCGATTTTGCCCAGTCCTGTGAGATTGAGAGCGGCCCAAATATATCCAAAATAGCAATCAGGGAGAAGAGCAATTCAGCCGCTTGCTGACATGGACTCCTTCTTCATATTGTCCTGCATTCCAATAGGCTCCACCAAGTGCATCGTAAAACACCCATTCCATCGGATCATGCGGACTCAAACGCATAGCACGTTTCACCAGTTCTATGCTTTGCTCCGGTGGCTCTCCAATCATGTGCGTCATGTGGCGCGTTGATACAAACTCCATGCTTCGAGATTCTCAGGGTCCCGGCGCGAGGCACGAACGTGTTCCGCGCGCTGCAAATCACTCGCGAGCGATGCAGCAATCGCCTCACTGATTTCATCCTGTACAGCGAAAACATCCTTTAGTTCGCGATCGTATGTTTTGCCCATACGTGTTCGCCGGAAGTCGCATCAATCAGTTGTGCTGCAATTCGCACACGGTTGCCGGAGTTCCGCACGCTTCCTTCCACAACGTAACGCACTCCTAGATCGGAAGCCACCTGTTTTACATCAACTGATTTTCCTTTGTAAATAAAACTGGAATTTCGCGCGATCACAGGAAAAGATCTCCACAAAGAAAGGCGCGTAATCAAATCTTCGGCAAGACCATCCACAAAATATTCTTGTTCCGGATCGCGCGTAAGATTGTCGAAAGGAAGAACCGTAATTGCGGGTCGCCCACCAAACCCGGAGATACTCTTCTCAGACGTTTGCGAAACAAAAATTCCGGGACGAATTTGCGCCGTAACACTTCGAGTTCCTGCCGAATTTCCTTTGCCGTTTGTCTGCGACGTTCGCGCTTCTTTTCCAGACACTGTCCGATCAATTGAATCAGTCCTTCCGGAAGATCAGACCGCAGAAAATTTTGATCGTCAAACGAAAAAACACAGATCATTCGGAAGTTCGGGCGATTTACTGCCGACCGTGCTCTGGAAAAGCCTGGCACAAATTTGGCACAAGCAGTTTTATGAAATTTAGTTAGTTACTCAAACTTCACTGAACAATCACGTCGCATCATCTGGTTTCAATCATTACTGAATG
>JAKEFK010000113.1 GCA_022616075.1 bacterium | reverse complement strand
GGGTCCTGATTCTGGACGCCGACGAAAGACTGACACCCGTTCTCCGTAAAGAAATCAGAGATGCGATCCGGAAACCGCAGGCGGAAGCTTATGCCATCTTGCGGGACACCTTCTTCTGCGGCCGGATGGTGCGTTGTTGGAGCGGTAGGGTGGTTGTGCGGCTTTTTCGCAAAGGAAAAGCCCGGTACAATCCTGAAAGAATCGTGCATGAAGGTTTGATCGTCCAGGGAAGAACCGGCAAACTTCGCAATCCCATGAAGCACTATACCTTCCGTTCTCACGACCAGTACCTGCCGAAAATTCATCTCTACACGAAGCTGGCGGCGCTCGAAGCATTTCAGCGGGGCGAACGGGCCTCTATGTCCGCCTTGATTTTTTCTCTTCCGATTCGTTTTCTCAAGAACTATGTCTTTAGCGCGGGTTTTCTGGATGGGATTCCTGGCCTTTTCATTGCCTGGCTGGCGGCTTATTCCATGTACTTTAAACTGGCAAAACTCTGGGAGATGGAAAATTCAAAAGCTACGGAGTGACCAGGGTTGATGGCAAAAGTCCTCTTCGAAATGGAAAGACTCAGGCACAGAAATAGCGGGCTTGGACAATTTTGTCTTCATTTGGGCAAGCATATCGTACAACACAAAAATCAACACGAGTTCTCATTCTACGTTCCCCCTTCTGACAGTGGAATCTTTGGCCGCGGGAACAAGTACATCGTGTCTTCAAGACTGCATATGATCACCGGTGTGAATGCGCAAGGTACAGATATTTTTCATTTACTGCACCAGGATTCGAGATATGAACCTATTCGTTTTAACGGCAAATATGTTCTTACGATTCACGATCTCAATTTCAGACTTAGATACAAAGGGTCCATGCTGAACAAGAGATTCAAGAGATTGCAGTCCAGGATCAACCGCGCCCAGCTCGTGACAACCATTTCGCATTACGTGCTCGGACAGGTGCGTCAATATTTTAAAATGAGTTGTCCGGCAAATGTGATTTACAACGGTAATACCATCGACTTGAGCATCCGGGCGGTCAAGCCTTCCTGGATACCTGACCGTCCGTTTCTTTTCTCTCTCGGAATTATTTCCAAAACAAAAAATATTTCAGCCCTTTTACCGTTTCTGCAAAAGACGAAAGATTATAATTTGATCATAGCAGGCAACAAGAAGGGCGAGTATGCAAAATCCATCCACCAAAAAATCGGATCCGATCAGCTTACCTCACGCGTATTCATGCCCGGTGAGATCAGCGAAAGCGAAAAACTGTGGTTGTATAAGAATTGTGACGCGTTCTTATTTCCCTCGACCGCAGAAGGATTTGGGCTGCCGTTGGTGGAAGCCATGAGCGTGGGAAAACCTGTCTTTGCTTATTATGGATCCTCACTTCCTGAAATAGGCGGAGACGTGGCTTTTTACTGGCATGATTTTGATCCACAGAACATGTGTGATGTGTTTGTGAAAGGGATGCACGATTTTTCTGTTCATCCCGGCAAAGCAAATCAACTGAAGGAAAGGGCCGCGCTTTTTAACTGGAATCAATCAGCGCGGGAATACGTTTCCCTTTATAACTCGGTGTAACCAGCCAGGGAATCCGTTCATCTTTGTATGAAGCTCAAAGAGTTCTTTTATCTCCTGGGAATGCAGCCCAAACCGAGAGTTTACGGATACAAAATCAACACTTTTGAGCTTGCTGAATATGGCAAAGTGGATTACGCCCAATGGTTGCACCCGCACGAAGCGGAACAGATGTTTTCACTGGATGTCATCCATCAAATCAACAAGTTCCTCTCTCCTGGTGACGCAGCCATCGATATTGGCGCTCACACCGGCGATACCACAATCGCAATTGCTCTGAGCGTGGGTAAGTCCGGGTGTGTCCTCGCCCTGGAACCCAATCGATATGTGTTCCCGGTCTTGAAAAAAAATTCGGAACTAAATCCCGATAAAACAAACATCGTTCCCTTGATGTTTGCCGCCACAATCGAAGACGGAGATTACGAATTCGAATACTCAGATGCTGGATTCTGCAATGGCGGATTGTATCCAGGAATCAGCAAGTGGAAGCACGGACATGCATTTAAGCTGAAAGTGAAAGGCAGAAATTTACAAACTTTTTTGTCTAACCACTACCCGGATGTTGTGAGTAGACTCCGTTACATCAAAGTGGATACTGAAGGATCCGATCTTGAAGTGCTTCGGGGCATTTCCGGTCTTATCAGAGAACAGAAACCGTACATAAGAGCTGAAGTGTTCAAAAAAACGAGCCCCGAACAGCGTCGCAATCTTCTACAATTTCTTAAGGGTCATGGATATTCCGTCTATCTGATTGAAAGCGACTCGAATTACCTGGGTGAGTTGGTAAACGATAACAATCTTACGAAATGGCCTCATTATGATATCTTTTGCGTCCCCGCGTGAGTAGTGCGACGCTCAGATTTCCCCTCCTTATGAAGGAGGGGATTAAGGGGAGGTTGGGGAAACACCCTAAGGAACAACCCCCCTCTTAATCTCCCCCTTTATATAGGGGGAGAAATTCCAGTACGCAACCTGCATGCTGGTAGAAAGTTAAATATCGAGCGAATATAATACTTGGTTTTTTAGATGATGCGCGCTTTTCTGACCCTTTTCGTCCTCATTGCTTTAACTCTCGCGCAAAACCTATCCGCTGATCCGCTTCATAGTGATGCCTCATTTGATGCTACCGTAGCGCAGGCCAATGAATTGTTCCTCGCTGCGGATTTTGATGCTGGAATTGCGTTAATCCAGGAAATGGAAAAGACGCGTCCGAATAGTCCTGCCGTGTCGTATTTTCTTGCAAACGGCTACTGGTGGAAAATCTTTCGCGCATATATTTACGAGACAGAGACTAAAGAGACCCCGTACGATCAATTGTTTGAACTGTATCTGGCGCAAACTATTGAGCAGTCGGAAAGACTTTTGAAGCAAAACCGATCGGATGTCACCGCTCTTTTTTACCTTGGAAATGCGTACTCATTAAAATCTCGTGTGAAGGGATTAAGGGGCAGTTATTTTTCCGCGGGCCGGGATGCCGCGAAAGGAAAGAAGTATCTGGAACGGATCCTCGAACTCCATCCAAAGCAATATGACACTTACTACAACATCGGTGTTTACAATTACATGGCGGGGGCCTTACCTGGTTACGCCAAAGTACTAAAGACCTTGCTGTTCTTGCCGGGCGGCAACAAAGAAAAAGGCCTGAACTATTTGAATATTGCGTCGAAGAAATCGATGTACTTCGGAGCGGAAGCTGAATTGATTCTGGCCCGTTTTCATGCAGATTTTGAGGATCAGCCGTTGGAGGCTATCGCTGTTGTCAAGAGATTTCATGAAAAGTATCCGAATAATGCCTGGTACAACTATTGGCTGGGAACACTGTATTTGGATGAGGTCAGTGATTACCAGACAGCCGAAAAAATTTTTATGGACGTACTGGAACGATGCCAGCGCGGAATTCCGACTTACACAAAAGAAGTCCGGAACCAGGCCCGTTTGAAGCTTGCGAGGGTTCACAGCAGGCAGCTCGCCCCTGAAAAGGCGATCGAAGAAATCAAAACATTGATCGCTGAAAAGCCGAAAGAACCTACCTGGATTCTTGTTCGCGCTCACATGGAACTCGCGAGCATCTACGACCAGATAGGAATGCGAAATGAAGCGATCCATTCATACACACAGGTCCTTTCGCTTCCAGAATATCGCCACTCTCATGGGGACGCCGAAAAACTTAGAAGTCAAAAATACAACCAGACTCTTGCCAACATTTATCGTTTGAATTTGGAAGGCCGAAGACTGGCGGCGCAGGGAAAGTTTGTTGAGGCGGAATCATCATTTCAGGCTATTTTGAAACGATACCCCAACAGCGTACAAACGCTCTATTACATGGCCGAAATGTACTATCTAAAGGAGGATTACCCGCGAGCCGAAAAATTATACAAGGATCTACTGAAGCGGAACCCCAGGGAGCCGGAGGGGCTCATTGCCGGAATTTACGTGAAACTCGGCCAAATCTATGAAGCAAGGAAGCTGAAGCTTGCCGCTAAACATTCTTATGAAAAGGCGCTCATTAACAAATTCATTGCCGCTGATGACCGAAACGCTGCGAGAAAAGGATTGCGGCAAGTAGCCAATAAAAGTTAAAGGAACCGCCAGGACGCCAAGATTTTTTGAAGAGATCTTTTTTCTTGGCGCCTTGGCGGTTGTTAAAATCGGTCCTTTAGCTTGTAGCATTTAATAAAGAAATTCTTATCGCCGATTTGGGAATCGGTACTTACTTCCTGGCCGAAAACCGTTGCCAGTTGGTAATTTTGTTCAATCCACTGCATCAGCACGCGATAGTAATCGCGGCCGAAAGCGGTTGCTCCAAATTCCGAAGTCGGCCGATTTATCAGAAAAACAAATTTCACCTGCTTCTCCCGAAGCTGCTGAATGGCTTGTTTTTCAGCTTGCAAATTGAGAAACCCGGGAGTGAGTACTTCATATCGCAGCGGAGCGGGGCGGCTGGCAAGGAAATTCAGGCAGGTGCCTTCCGGCATTCCCAAAATGAATTCGTGCGGTCCCGTATTCTGGTTGATGAAGTTCAGAGCGGCCTTGAATGCCGGCCCTTCAGCAACATCGATGCGCATGGTGCCCCGATTTGTTTGCAGAGTAAACCGGGGTTCTTTCCGGTATCGATTCACTGTACCTAGAAGCGAAATTGTAATCGTGAGTGAACACAGGATCAGTACGATCACCCGCGCGTAGTCCTGCGCTCGAGAAAATCTTGAAAAGGGACGAGGGTATGCAGCAGCAACAGAGTACACGAAAGCCAGTAGAGGGACAGGTTGCAAAAGTCCATAAGCCCCGCCACTAGGCACGCGGGTGATAACACGCGCAAGAACGGCCAGACTGTAAACGCTCAACAGAAAGATGGATCGGGGGACTGCCTGACTGCGCCAATCTTTGTCGCGTCGCAAATAGCCGTAGAGCAGCAGCCCGCACAAAAGCGGCAAAGCGCGCAACGGGCTGACGTAGACAACGGTGCCGAGAATGAAAAGAATCACAAGAAGTAGGGTCGAGCTTCCACCGCCAAGCAAAGAAAGCCATCGGATCCAGCGCCTCCGAATTGCAACCTGCTCCTGACCGGCTGGCCGGGAAAAGCAAACGCTGATCAACCCAATCAAAGCTGCGAATGAGGAAACAATCATCGTTGCGCCGGCAAACTCCATCATCGTTTTGCCGATGTCATTCATTCCCGTTCTCATGCTGTTGTAATAGATTTGCTCCCAGGGAATATGGTGCGGTAGGAAGAAGGTGTCCTTGAACAACACGCTGTATGGCATTCGAAGAGCGAGTGTAATGTAAGTGAAAACCGGGATGGCCAGAGCCGGAAGCAGCGCATAGACTAATACACCGATTCTCTGCCCGGGACGAGCTGAGATTGACAGAGCGAATGTGGATGCCAGGATCGCGAACCCGAACTCCTGTTTGCAGATCAGCGCAAGTCCTCCCAGGATTCCTGACAAGAGGAGATGAGCGGACTTTTGACTCGCTGTGTAACGGATTTGCAGGCCCAGCGCAGCTATCCCAAGCAGAGTCCCATAAAGGGCCGAAAAGGTGTAGGGGAATATCGAATGCGCTCCATGTTTGAAAATACAAAGCGCTTCTACCGCGAGAGCGGCCAATGTGGCTTCCATCGTTCCCATAAACTGCTTTCCAAGCAGATATGTGAACAGCACCAGCAGAAAGGAAGATACGATTCCTGCAACGTATAACACACTGAGATGAACACCGAATATTTTGAATAACAGTGCGTTTAGATAAGGCCCTAGCGGACCGTATAGAAAATAGACCTGGGAGTATAATGACTCGCCATTCAGCAACCGCAAGGGAACGTTCATTGCTGCGCCGCCATCAATGGATGCCGAAGCCCATTTCTGCCAGGATATGGCGCACATCAATCCGAAAACAATTGCAATCACTGCCAGAGCTACCAAATCGTTTTGGTAGCGGCGAAGAAGCGACATCGATTGATCCGGTGTGCCCTCCATCCGGATCAAACCGGCATTGCGTTCCAGCTCCGTGAATCCCCGATCCGATCGGCTTCCATTATTTGTGCCGCAATGGTGAATACGGTTTCCGGAGTGATCGATTGAAGACACAGATTATTGGTACACGGACTTTGCCGGTGATTATAGACAGACACACAGGGAGAGCATGCGTAATCTTGCCAGCACTTTTACGCGCGGGCTCAAGGGAGAAAAAAGAGTGGGAGTTTCCGGTCCGAAAAAAATCAAAATGGGAACGCTGCTCAGACAGGCAATGTGAGCAGGCCCACAGTCGCTCGTAATCAGAAGACGGCTGATGTTAAAAAGGATCACCAGCTCCCGCAGGGTTGTCTCACCCGTCAGATCGATTACCCTATCATTCGCTGCCATCCGAATCACAGCTTGCGCATCAGGCTTTTCCGAAGCAACGCCGATACACGCAATGTACAAGTCCGGGTCCTGCAGAAGAAGGCGGGCCAACCTGCCGTAGAAATCGAGCGGCCATTTGCGTAATGGGAGAAGCGCGCTGGCATTCGGATTCAAGACAATCAGCTTGCAACCCGGACCGATTGCATCGTGGAATCGTTTTAACTTGGCCCACAACGCATCCTTTTCCGTTACCGCGGAACGAATCTTCGGTAGCTCAATCGATTCATTTTTCAGAGTCTTCTTCAAAAATGGCTGCCCGGCATCCGAAGACCATAACGCTTGACTGAGGGCAAGGAAATTGTAAACCATATGGCGGTTTTGGCTGTACAAAACACGATGCGTCACGAGGTTCCCGCGAACCTTTCGAAAAGCAGGATACGCAACGACCGTGCTCCCCAGCTCGGAAATCAACAGGAAAAGGATTTTTCGAGGTTCTTCCTCGGCCTTGATTTTCCGGATGCCCAGCATCTGCTCAAGAGTATTCAGTATCGAAAGCAAAAAACAAATTGGTATCCCGGTCCAGTAATCGATGCGACGAATCGACTGAATATTCATAATGCAATCATCAACTCGACGTAAATACCTGTGTAGTAACTTTCTGTCTTGCCTTAGAGTATTCTTTAAATGAGCCCTGAAACCGAATACGCTTCTCAATGGTTTCGTTAAACCTTCCGGTTAAGCCTATGAGCAGCTCGCATATTTCCCTGACGGCAAACTCGCCTCCCTCCCTTCCCGTGACGTAATCACAGCATTGATTTTCACGCACATATTTCTCCGTCAGAGGACTTGCTTTTCTCCTCACAAAAAATGCCAGCAAGCAGAGTTTAGCCACACCCAGGTCCAGTACATCATCACAAATAAATGCCGTTCGATCGGGGCTGCAATCAAATTGCGTGCCTATGATTTCGAGAGCTTCTTCCTTGTGTTTATAATTCAAGAAAATTGCATCAAAATTTTCCCTCCGGCCAAAATTTACTGCGGAAGTATTGTTCATTCCGGTGATCATGAAGGTGCGAAGCATTTTTTTGTGCAGAAGAAAATAATTGAACCGCAGGAGATTGGTCCCCATGGCATCCGGTTCGGAAAAGAGGCTTCCTTCCTGGCTGAACTTCACTCCACTATTGAACACGCCGTCCCAGTCAAAAACAACGGCATGGATCTTCGAATATTTCTTCAGGATATTTTCAGGAGATGTCAGGAAGTTTCCACCCAGCTCCGAAAATAATTCCGACGGGTCCTTCATCTGCACTGCTTTTCTATTTGATGAATTTCAATCAACGGCTTGATGAATTCTTCCAAATCGGCGAGTTTCATCTGGCTGGCCCCGTCGCATTTTGCAACAGCCGGATCCGGGTGAACTTCCATAAATATGCCATCAACACCTGCCGCAACACCTGCCCTGCCGAGCGCGGGCAGATATTGTCGCATTCCGCCGGCCGGGTCGGCACTGGGAATTCCATACTTTCTTACAGAATGAGTGATATCGAAAACTACCGGATATCCGAATCGATTCAACTCATAAAAACTCCTCGGATCAACGATCAGGTCGTTGTAACCGAAAGCATAACCCCGCTCGGTCAAGATGATTTTCTTATTTCCCTGGGATTCAATTTTTCTTATCGGATGAATCATGTTCGCCGGGGCTGTAAACTGGCCGTGCTTGATGTTGATTGCTTTTCCTGATTTAGCAGCCTCCACTACCAGCGTTGTCTGCATGCACAAAAAAGCAGGAATTTGAATTACATCCAGGACCTGTGCAGCAGGTTTTACCTGTTCTGGAAAATGAACATCCGAAAGTACCGGCAATGAAAATTGTTCTTTGATTCTTTGCAACATTTTCAAACCCTCATCGATTCCGGGACCCTGATAGAAATCCACAGAGCTGCGGTTATCTTTCATGAATGATGATTTGAATATCATAGGGAGATTTAGCCGGTGCGAGATGCTTTTTAATTTTTCCGCAGTGGTAAACATGACCTTTTCTTCTTCGATTACACAGGGACCCGAAATCAGAAAAAATTTCCCAGAGGTCAGAATCTTATCGATCATGCTTTTTTTCATAAGTATCATAACCCAACTGGGAATTGTTGAACTGTTTTGAGTTATGATAGGAACAACCTGATGGGGGGAAGTGGCAATGAAGCGTCAAAACATGCGCCGGGCATTTGAATTGTTTTGCGGATTTCTTTTCGCCTGTCTGCTTACGATTCTTTTCTGCGCAGTAGCGGCGCTACCAGCCTATTCGGAAGAATCGGCTCAAGCGCACGAAAACGTCGCGAAAGATTTCGTGAAGGACCTCGGTAAGAATTCCATGCGTCTTTTTTCGACACGCAATGCGACCCCATTCGTGGTCGGCGTCTCCGCGTCCGGTCTGAGTCGGCTTGCAGACCGGAGTGTTAGTGAATTCTTTGAAAACGGAAATCGGTTGGGTAATTCCGAAGAAGTGGGCACCTTTCTCGGCCTGGATATCTTCCTTGCGTCCGGAACTGCAGCTC
>JAKEFK010000112.1 GCA_022616075.1 bacterium | reverse complement strand
CTAAATCACACCAGCATTTGCAAAGTTGAGAATCTGTGTTATATCCAAGGAAATGCCGACAGTATTACTGACAGGTTCATATCGATTCTATTTTCACAGTCATGAACCGAATGAACCGGCTCATGTCCACGTCGACAGAGATGATCAGTCGACAAAGTTTTGGGGGAAACCCGTATGCACTGGCGCGTAATTTTGGATTTGCAGCGCATGAGGTCAATCGCTTACAATCAATCGTTGAGAAGCATTCGAAGGAATTTATAGAAGCATATTATGGGCATATTGGCAGTAGCGGCTGACGAGCGGGTCCGAACCGTTCGAACAGGAAAACATACACTGAGTGTTGATCTGATGGACGGACGCACAATCACCGTTCCTCTGTCATGGTATCCCCGACTCATGAATGCAACCCCGAAACAACGGGCTAATTGGAAAATTGCTGGCGCCGGTTATGGCATACATTGGCCCGACATCGATGAAGATCTTAGCACAGAAGGTCTATTGCGTGGCGCGCCTGTGCCAAGCGTGGCCATGAAATCAAGGAAATAGAATCAAATTCATTCAATTTGTGCAGGTTATGTCTCATTCGTTGCACATTGTCGATGTTTTTGCTGAAAAACCCTTGACTGGAAACCAGCTTGCCGTGGTTTTTGATGCTGACGACCTTTCGGACCAGGCGATGGGCCGTATAGCGCAGGAGATGAATTTCTCAGACACAACCTTCGTGGGATCTGTCCCTGAACCTGACGGCGCATATCGGGTTCGAATCTTTACACCATCGAAGGAGATTGCGTTTGCCGGGCACCCAATTCTTGGCACCGCCTCGATTATTCGGGATCACATCGTGTCTGATAAATCCCGTCCAGTTCGCCTGAATCTCGCTGTTGGCCAGGTTTCAGTCACATTCGAGCCCGTTGCTGATGGTCGAGACGTTGCATGGTTTGATTCGCCGCCAGTTGAGCTTGGCCCAACTTGTGCTCCCGGCCGGATTGCAGAAGCCCTACAACTCGCACCATCCGACGTTGAAACCAAGACACCCATTCAGCAATTCTCTGCCGGCGTTTCAGCGATTCTCGTTCCTTTGCGCAATCTTGAAGCACTCAAAAAGAGCAGACTCGACCTTGAGGCATTTGCGCCTCTAGCCGGCGAAGGGTTTTCGCCTCTGGTGTATTTGTTTTGTACGGAAACACATCACCCTGAGAATGATCTGTGCGCCAGGTTCTTCTTCGTTGCTCATGGTGTGCGTGAAGATCCAGCAACGGGAAATGCAGCTGCCTTTCTTGGCCACTACCTTCTGGAGCATCGATTCTTTTCCGCCACGGATCTGTTTCTGCGGATTGAGCAAGGATACGAAATCAATCGACCTTCCCTGGTTTTATTGCGAGCTCGCGAAGTGGGGAACTCCCGCGAAGTCAGAATTGGCGGATCCGTAGTGCCCGTCGCACAGGGCAAGCTTTTGTGATGCTACGAACACATTTTTGTGATTCGCAACGCCTCTCCCACGGACCACGCTTGGAAAGGGCAACCTCGCGGAGTATAAGGCGGTTCTGCATCCACGATTTCCGAAATGTGATCCAGACCGGCTTCCTCCAGGTGTTTTAACAGCGGCTCCAGAAAGTGTTTCTTCGCTTCGCGTTTTGCTTCGTCCGTTTCGCCATTTACACGTAGCCATGCTTCCACAAATGCACCCATCAACCACGGCCAAACCGTTCCCTGATGATAGACGCCGTCCCGTTCGCGCACTCCGCCTTCATAGTGCGGCGCGTATCCCGGAGACTCAGGCGCAAGGGAGCGCAGTCCTAAAGGAGTCAACAAGCGCGCTTCCACAGCTGCAACAACGGAACGCGCGCGATCTCCCTCAAGCACAGCATAGGGGAGTCCTCCTACTGCAAAAATCTGATTCGGCCGAAATAGATCATCTGTTTTTCCGGATTCATGATCCACATCCACAACATCGAAAAGATACCCGCCCTTTTGGTTCCAGAATTTCCTTTCAAAGGATTCTGATCCACGTTCGTAAAGCTCATTCCAATGTTCCGAATAACCAGCGGCAAATTTCAACGCATTGAGCCACAGGGCTTGAATCTCTACCGGTTTCCCGATTCGTGGAGTGACAACCCAGTCTCCCACTTTTGCGTCCATCCAGGTGAGCTGATAACCTGGTTGCCCCGCTGCGATCAGACCGTCCTCATCCATCCGAATCTGGAATCGCGTTCCGTTTTCATATCCGGTCAAAATCGCATCCACCGCATTTCGCAACTGATCGCGATCCGCTTTGGAAACTTTTTTGGCCGCTTGGAAATAATCATAAACCGCAATCACGTACCAGAGCGACGCATCGACCGAATTGAATTCGGCTTCCGTGCCTTGATCAGGGAAACGGTTGGGAAGCATGCCTTGCGAAACTGTTTGCGCCCATTCGATGAGAATGTCGCGCGCGATCTTTAATTCACCGCGAGCAATACACAAACCGCGCAGGGCGATGAATGTATCCCGACCCCAATCAGTGAACCACGGATATCCGGCAACGATGGTTTTACCTTTCTTGCGTTCCACCAAATAGGCATCGGCTGCGAAGTCCAGACGCGTGACAAATTGTTTTCTTCGCTTGAGCTCTTCTTTCATCACGTTTTCGGCAGACGGATTCGCTGTTCCTGTGCTGAAAATGCAGAACGCATCTTCCTGCGAGATGTCCCATTGAAAAACGCCGGGAGAGGCGAGGTCTTCAGCAAAATCCAAACCGCGCTGGCGTTCCTGTTCATACAAAAAATTGCGATACCAGGTTGGTTCGTGACTGTAAGTGCCATTCATGCTCACATGAATTTCGGGAAGTCCCGGGTACGGCCGCCAAACAAGATGTTGCCCGTTGATTTCAGGCGTGAACTGGAAAGCGTCATTCTGGTGATGCAGGGAATGGTAATCACGACCTGAGAAAAAGGGGCGTATCGAAAGCTGAGCGTTTTTAGGCCGGTTAACAACCGACCACCGGATGGTTGTGGTCGGAGAACCTTTCTTCATTAGAATTTCTTGTTGGATTTGTGTCCCATCCTCCAGTTTGAAAACCCACGTCGGCCACGGATTTGTTTTGAAGGATTGAATTCTCAGATGGCCATCGGGATGAATCACATCCGGCAGATAGCGCTGCGAGGAAATTGCGTAAGTGCCTGATTCCGTTTTGACCCACGCGTCAAAGCCGTTTACGAGCACCACACGTCCGGTGGGAGGAGTTTGTGCTGCGAGAAGAATCGCGTGATAACGGCGTGTTCGAATTGTGTCTGCGCCTCCGGATGCAAAGCCTCCAAGCCCATCTGTTTCCAACCATTCGTTTGTTGTCATGGCGCTAGGAAATTTCTACAACGGAGTTAAATCCACCGTGGTTATCGGGCTCTTTGAGGCCGTTGCTCGGGTCATCGACCCATTGATTCCCATTCAGGATGAATTTGTAACGATAACGTCCGGGTCCGGGTGATTTGACTTCAGCACGCCACATTCCGCTTGGATCCTTTTCGAATTTGTTGGAAGCTGTCCAATTCGTGAAGTCCGCCGCCAGCTCAACTTTTTCTGCAGCATCATGATGATAGAAGAAAATCAGCTTTTTTGCCTCCATGCGAGGCGACAGAAAATGGTTGTTCTCATAAACATGTTTTTCCCTCTTTGCCTGCTCCACTGCCGCGCGCGCATTGAGCATTCCATACCCCTGCCGTAAGACCGGCGCATTTTCAATGCGCTCTGCGGTTGAAATCAGAATATTTTTCACCGTGGCGGGCGTTAATTCCGGATTGGCCTGAAGTATGAGCGAAACAACAGAAGCCACGATTGGCGCGGCAAAGGATGTTCCGTCGACATGTTGGTAGTGAGCGGAAATGATTTTGTTGTCGCGCAACAAAGATTCGATTTCTGCGCGAATCGCCTGTGGTTCGTTTTTATAAGTTTCGATCAGTTCGGTTAACGCCTGGGCCTTCTTGTACGCATCGGTATAAGGCAGGATCGGCGCCGCCACCCACATCGCAGGCGCAATGATTTCCGGTTTGATCAATCCATCAGCGGTTGGGCCATAACTGGAACAATACAAATGAAGATTTGCATTTCCCAATTGATTGTTATCATCATAACCGCCTACTGTAATCACGCTCGGAGAATTGGCGGGTGGGACAGTGTGGTGTCGATCCATGCAACCGGAATTGCCGGCAGCAACTACAACTATCAGGCCTGCGCGTATTGCTTCTTCCGCCTTCTGATCAACAATGTTGTCTTTGTAAGGCACATCCTCATCACCGCCAAGCGAAATGCTCACCACCCTAATATTGCAGATGTCCTTGTTCTTGATCACCCAATCAAGGCCGCGCGCTATATTCTCTTCTGTGATTTTTCCGCGATCACTCACTTTCACCAGAACAACGCCCGCTTCATGAGCGAGTCCACGGTAAACGCCATCAGACAAGCTTCCGTTTCCCGCCGCAGCAACGGAGGTCATTGTTCCATGCCAGTCCCATTCTTTGGGTGAATCCTCAAGTCTGGCGTCAGGCTGTGTCACATCGTGATACGCAATAATCCTGTCGACCGGTGTTGTCAGATCGGGATGCGGATGAAATCCAGAGTCTAAAAAAGCAATCGTGATTCCTTTGCCGCTCAATTCCGGATCTACATTCATTCGAACAGAAGTGGGGATTACTGAAAATGGATTTTGCAAATGTGAATGATTGTGTAAATTGGTTGTCATGGGCGGACACCGGGGATGTTGAGCTTCATGCGGTACAGGCCGCTGCGGGCGCAGAGATACAGCGTCTTGCCGTCTTCTTCGCCCCATGCAAAATTGTGCGGATGCATGGATGTCTTGATCGTGCCGAGATGTTTTCCTTCCGACGAAAAGATCCAGAGCCCACCAGGCCCCGAGACATAAACGTTTCCCATCTGGTCCACCTTGACTCCATCGATCGCATCTTCTCCGGGAGAGTTCGTCAGATCGTAAAAAACTTTGCCATCCTTCAGCATTCCGTCAGGGGAAACTTCGTATCGCATGACGACTTTCTTTTTCGGATCCCAGTTTCCAACGTACAAATACTTTTCATCCGGCGAAAACGCAATTCCATTGGGGCCGAGCAGATCCTTGTTCAGCAATTGAAGTTTTCCATTCCTTAACCGGAAAACACCGCTGTATTCCAGCTCCTTTTTGGGGTCTTCATAAAATTTGGGGAGTCCAAAAGGCGGATCGGTGAAATACAAAGATCCGTCCGATTTGTAAACGAGATCGTTTGGGCTGTTCAAACGTTTGCCCTTGAACTTTTCGGCAAGGACGGTCACTGCTCCATTCTTTTCCATCCGGATCACACGTCTGTTGCCGTGTTGATCGATGGTGAGCCTTCCCTCACTGTCGATGGTCAATCCGTTGGAGCCAGGCTGGCCATAGGCCGCGATGTCCGCTCCTTCGTAACCACTCTTGTCGTTGAATACCGTCAGTTCGCCGTTATTTCTGTTCGCAGACGGAACATACTTGTAGATGATGTTGCTGTTCGGATCGCTGAAAAGCAAATATCCTTCGCGGAACCAGACCGGCCCTTCAGTAAACTGAAACCCTTCCGCAAGTTTGTGGACTTTGGGATTTGGTGGAACGATCGCATCGATCGCAGGATCCAATCGTTCGACTTCAACATTTACTTCGTGCGGAGTAACCACAAACGGCAATTTGCCCGTTGGGAAAAAATGCAGTTTCGCAAAACGCATCCAGATGTAGTTTGTGGGTGGATTTGAGATCGGACCGTTGATGCCAAAAATCGCCAGCTGAATCTTTTGTTGAGGTTTTACATTTCGGCCGATCACGAGACGATTCGTCGCATTCCATCCTCCCACAACGGAACCGCCACTCTGTCCGAGCTCCCGGGGCAATTCTCCGTTTACCCAGATTTCGGCATAATCATCGAGCGATGTCTCAAAGACAACCGTGGAGCCGGCGGTGTTCCAATTGCCTACACGATCCGGAATCGTGATGTTGATGCGATACCAGTTGAATGAAATCCGGCCGTTTCCGCGACGTTTGTTCAGAGTCGCCGGATCGAGCACTTCCCATCGGGAATCATCGAAGTCAGCGCCGCCTGCATGAGGGACGTAATCGTAAGTCTTATTCGGCGCTCCCGTCGGTTGACCGTCAGCGCCCGCAGCTTTGAAATCCACTTCAACGATTTTTGTATCGCTGTATCGCCATTGCGCATTGACGAGCTGAACTCCTTCAGCAGTTGCCAGATCGATTGTCGCCAGCGGTTCGCCATCAGTTGGTTCGGCAAAAGCGATAACAGCAACGAGAAGCATTGTAACGATAGCTGCAATCGAAAGAAGCGTTAGCTGGATTCTCATTTTCTGTCACCTCTAACGGGCCACTTTCACCACGTAATAGTTGAAAGGATTGGTGGCCTGTTTAAACCAGTGTGGTGTGCCGCTCGGAACAATGATGACATCTCCTTTAACGATCTTGCGTGTATCGCCGCCATCAATTGATGCGCCGCGGATTTCATCCTGTGCCGTTGTTTTTCCCTCTACGACCTTACCTCCGGTCACAAACGTTGCAGTGCCTTCCAACACGTAAATGATGTCGGTGTCTTTTTCATGAACTTCAGCCATACCGGCAGAATCCCGGTGGCTTGCGTGTACTTTGTAGTTTTCCACTTCAATCAATGGCATTCCCTTTACAAATGCGGCCGATACCTTCTTGTTGTCCAGGTAAGTAACGGAAGCCATGCTCATGTCTTTTGAATTCATTAAAGCGTTGGCTCCTGCAATTGCGAGCTGTTCATCCTGCTCCGCGCTTGCAGCTCCACTGACTCCCACCGCTCCGATTAACTGTCCGTCTATCATGATCGGCACGCCTCCCTGAAGCGGAGTGAAATCGGCAAGCGCAACCATCGAAGTGCGTCCGTTTTTAATCACGTCTTCAAATACTTTCGTAGGGCGCTTGAAAATGGCGGATGTCCGCGCCTTTCCAATGGAAATATTAGCGCCTGCAGCAAATGTGTTATCCAGGCGTTCCACAGCAACGAGATTCCCGCCTTCATCCACCACTGCAATCACGCCGCCGGGCGCGTTTAGTTTTTTTGCTTCTTCCTGCGCGGCTGCGATCACTATTTTTGCGCCCTGAAGTGAAAGACCTTTCTTTTCGACAACCTGAGCGCCGGATGTCACCGCAAACAAAAGTACGAAAACCAATAAGCTATATTTCATAAATCCTCCTGGGGGGCGCATTGCGTCGATGCGTTAACGGGTCTCCGCGGCCCGCGTCTTGACGCGAGGGCGAAGGGACGCGCTACACAAAGACGATAGTGCCCCCAGAATTTGGTTATTTCATTTTGTCCATGCCTTCCATCATCATCATCGGTTTCTGGAAGGAGGCTTCACCGAGTAATGTCTCAGCGAAAGCGCACCAGATCTGGACCTTTACGATGTCAGGGACGTAAGCAGGAACAACGATGGCTTTGTTGTATTTATCTCCTTTGATATTCAATTTTTGAAGCTGATAGATATTTCCTTTGGAGTCAACAACCTGCCAGTGCGGATCAGGTGTTTGTGGCGGCTTGAAATCGTCTGAAAGTGTCAAAATATTCTGGCCATCTTTCGCCAAGTGAGTAGCCGTTCCACCATTCACCTTTGCGCCGGAAAAAACACCGGTCGTGTGTTCCATCATCATGTCTTTATCCATCATGTCTTCTGCAGGAGCCAGGCTGGCGCCCAAGAGAAGACTTGCAACAGCAAAAACTACAGCTAAAACAAACTTCATTTACTTTTCCTCCTTTTTCTTTTCATTAGAATCATTTCTGTAGTAACGGTTGGTCGTTTGTGTGGGGAAGTTTCTTACAGGGATTACTTCGGATCCAATAAGCGTTTCATGCGTTCGCGGGCATCCGGCGAGAGGATTTCGTTTGCAAGCAGCGCGTTTTCGTTTTCCTGACTTCGCATGGCTTGTCGGAGGATCAATAACTGATTCGCATAGCGTTTGCACCACACGCAGATCTGGTTGTGCAGAAGCAAAGTCATGCGCTGGCGCCAGGGCAGTTTCCGGTCCATGCTCTCCGAAATGAGAGTCAGCACTTCGTCGCAAGCCGGCAATCGCCTCGCCAGCCAGAAGATGAAGGCCATCTTAATTCGGACGAAAGCTTCTCCCATGAACAATTGGTCGCCAGACCTGCATCATTTCTTACAAAATTGTCACTTTTGTTGTGTTCAGTTACCTTCCAGGCGCTTTTTGGGCGATTTTCTCGAGAATGCCGTCGAGATCTTCGCGGGTGTAGGCCTGTCCATCTACGAACACCATCACAATGCTTTTTGTGTTTGCAATATCGGTCAATGGATTCTTGTCGAGCAGGATGAAATCAGCGAGTTTGTTTTCTTCGATCGTGCCTAGATCTTTGAGACGTCCCAGGGACTCCGCACAGTTTCGCGTTCCCGCTTGTAGAGCTTCCATCGGTGAAAGCCCGGCATTGACAAGCCATTGCAACTCGTCGTGAACGCTAAAGCCGGGATACATATATCTGGCCCCAAGATCTGTGCCGACTAAAAAACGAACCCCTTCCTGATGTTGGATGCGCGTAATTTCCAAGAAGCGATCGAATGCCTCTTTCAATAACTTGCGGACTTCAGGCTCGTCCGGTAAGTCCGGAAATATTCTCCAGAACTCTTTTGCGGATCCGCTTATGTATTTATCCCTTACATCTTTTTTTGCGCGGATGTCCCACTGATAAGATCGCGCCCAGTAGGTGATCAAAGTGGGATCAAACCAGGTGCCGTTCTTGACCATTTTTTGCGCAATTCTCTTTGCTTCCGCATCGGTGAACTCTTCCATTGCCTGTTGTTTGGATTTGCCGGCGCCGACTTTTTGCAGATAAGGTCCCTCAAACAGACTCACGATATGTTCTACACTGCCATGCCCTGCATCAATCGCCGTGCCAGGATCGGAAATGGAAATTGGAATGTGCCCAACAACTTGAATACTCTGACGTTTCGCTTCCTTCAACAAAGCAAAGTATGCATCAGGGTTTGGTCCATTATGCACCTTGATAAAATCAACCGAACGTTCTTTCAGATAGGAGACGGCGCGCGTGCTGTCTCCTCCAGTATCGATGACGATGCGATCCCGTACGCCCGGCTTCGATCCATCCACAACAGGTCCAGCTCGAAAAATGCGCGGACCGATTAGATCTTTTTCATCGATTCTCCGCCGCATCCAATCGATGACGTTCAGGTTTCCTCCTAGATCTCGCACCGAAGTCACACCGTTAGCAACCAGGGCGGGACAGGCAACGTCAGCGACGTATGTGAGATGAACATGCATATCCCAGAGACCGGGAATGAGGAACCTGCCGGTGCCGTTCCAATCTGCATCGTGCGAAGGATCAGACTCTTTAATGTTCGTGATTCGATTGCCCGAAAGTGTAACGGTCCTGTGTGGCTTGGGAGGAGAACCGGTGCCGTCAATTACAGTTACGTCGTAAATGGAAACGGACTTCGGAGGCTCCAGAGCAAACAGGAACGGAAGCAAAATCAAAATCAGACAAGAAGTCAAAAGGATTTTAATCATAGATTTTGTAGTGGCAGAGCATTTGCCGTTTGTTTTTGAATGAACCTATTCTCTCAGAAATGCCTCCACAGCACGAACATACTTCCTGCGCGCAATGCTCTGCATCCCGCGAATTGGAGCAGAGCATTGTCTCAGCAAACTGAAGGATCTTTGCAGGACGCAGAGTCCGGTTTGGGCAAGGAAGTTCAAACCAGAACTACGGACAATGCTCTGCCACTACGAGCAATATCATTCATTCACGATGATATAATATTTACAATTCATGTCTAAATCGCTTTTTATCTTCCTTTTACTCGCAGGAGCTGTTGGTTATTACCTCTATAAGACAAACCGATTTGTCGAAGTAAATGCTAACTTTGACTTTTCCAGGGAAGGAGTTTCCGTAATGGCGGTCGATAACAATCTGCACGATTGCAGATTTAGTCTGACCCATGATTACGCTGTAGAAATTCCCTTTCTACGGGCAGGCAATCGTCTCACGATTACCAGGACTGATTTCAAGCAATGGAACGGAACGATTCTAGAATCGATTTCCGATCTGGGTCCACAAGTGGAATTCAATCTACGCTGCAAGGAAGGAAGCATAAGAACTACAAAACAAAACCGTTACGAAAAGCCGGAAAAACCAATCCCGGAATATAAACACGAAGAAGAAGTAGACCGCCGCTAATTTGCTGGCATCCTCCTTGCCTTCGAATATCATAGAAGTATTCAAATGGCTCTATAACGTATCCGTATCAAGACAGTCGTACAGGGAATAGGACATGAGATGTTTCGTGTTCGCAATTCTGCTGATTGCGTGTTTGCCGGCCGCCTCGCAAGACTACGAAGTAAAGATAACCGAAGTAACTGTATGGGTAAAAGCAACCGATCATTCCGGCAAACCGCTTACAGGTCTGAATCAAGCCGACTTTGAAATCTATGAAGATGGAAAAAAAATGTTAGCCACCTGCTTTGAAGAGGCTGTAAATCCGGCCACAGATTTAACGGCCCCATCTTCAACAGAACAGTCACAACCTGAAGAGACATCCCCCGCGAGATTGAAGCGTGTTGTTCTCATTGTGGACCTGTATAACACACTCCAGGCGGAATACCTATTCATCAAGCCAAAAATCGTGGATTTTCTGAAGCAGATTTCATCCCAATGGGAAACCATGCTCGTGGCCGTCATCCCGGGAGCCGTTGAAGTAAACGTTCCGTTTACGACAGATGTGAATGTACTGCAGGCAAAACTGGATCAAATCCGCGCGAATTCAATCCGGAACGTTGAGGTGTTGAATCGCAGAAGGGCAATCACCAATATGCTGGCGAAAGGCAACTTTGCGGAAGTAATTGAGGAAGCGTACCGGCTCGCGAGTGGATATGCGATGGAAGAAAAACAAATGGCACGGGAATCGTTGAAAGCGTTGGAGAAGTTTGAA
This sequence comes from bacterium, assembly GCA_022616075.1. Classification (NCBI taxonomy): domain Bacteria; species bacterium. The sequence continues at coordinate 548 of JAKEFK010000112.1, read as the reverse complement.
AAAGATTTGGTTCAGTTCAAAAATGATCCACACATGGTTGTGCTTTACATTTCAGGCGGGATCAATTCAGAACCGGGGAGGCAATACTACGACCTGATCGAACGTAGCGTGGGGAACGCCGGATCCAAAGATTTATTAGCAATGAGAGAAGGGGGATCCGACCTGTGGAAACTTCTGCGTCGGATTGTCGCGCAGTTAAACAGACACAACATTACCTTCTACACAATTAACACGCGGGGAACGGAGAATCCCCTCCCGGAGAGCGTGACGGAAGGAAACAGAAAGCCGGTTTTTGAGGATGCAACCTATCTGGACGAAACTCAAGAGCTCATGGCGGAGATCGCCGATCTAACGGGTGGTCTTTATTTTGAGAATTCATTGAATTTCCGGCATGGTTTCGATCTCATCCTGGGGGACCTGGATCATCAGTACATGATCTGCTATAAGGCGCCACCACATAAAGAGCCGAACGAATTCCACAAAATCAAAGTGGAAAGCAAGAAGTCCGGTGTAAAACTGCGACATCGTTCAGGGTATTTGGATTAGTT
>JAKEFK010000111.1 GCA_022616075.1 bacterium | reverse complement strand
TTTTTCTTCTGCCGGATGATTTCGTGCCCTGCTGCAAAACAGATCAGGTGTGTGAATCCTTCGATGACGATTGTGTCGCCGTCTTGAACGTAACGTCCGATGGCTTCTTGCATGGACATCAATTTATTTTCCATTCGCAACCCTCAATCTATTGCGAGCATCTCGCCCGCAGTGTCGGCCGGCCTGCCGGCTGAAAGCCGGCGGACATCAATGCCGGCAAAATGCCGGCGCTCATCAATGCCGGCGCTCATTTTTAAAACTTTTTGGATTCCACTTCTGTCAACACGTCGTCCAGAATCGCAAGCCCCAGATCCGCGTCTTCCTTATCCACAATCAAGGGAGGAGCGATTCGAATGATATTTTCTCCGCATCCAAGCAGCAGCAGACCTTTTTGAAACGCCCGCTGCACAATCTCATCCGTTTCTTCTTTCGCCTTTTCTTTTGTTTTTCGATCCCGGACAAACTCAATCCCGATCATCAAGCCGAACCCCCGCACATCACCGATCAAACGATGCCGGTCCATCATGGTCTTTAACTGCGTGAGGAAATAGTCTCCAACGTCCCGCGCATTTGCCATCAGGTGATCTTCTACTAATTCAATAGTAGCGATCGCTGCTTCGCACGCGACAGGGTTTCCTCCAAACGTGCTTCCATGACTGCCGGCCGGCCATGTCATTACTTCGCTCTTCGCGATCATTGCGCTGATGGGCATCCCTGAAGCAATCCCCTTTGCCACACATACGATGTCCGGTTCGACGCCGTAATGCTCGGAAGCAAACCATTTACCGGTGCGACCCATCCCGCTCTGGACTTCATCCGCGACATATAGAATTCCGTACTTCTCACAGATCTGTTTGAGGCGCTGATGATAATCGGGTGGAGGAGCGATGTAACCCCCTTCTCCCTGGATGGGTTCAACAAAAACGGCCGCCACATCGTCAGGCGGAACCATCTTGGCGAAGTACTCCTCTTCCAGGACATTCACGCAGTAAAGATTACAGGTAGGATAGGTCAGGTTATAAGGACAACGATAACAATAGCCGAAAGGAACATGCGTAACTCCCGGCAGAAAGGGCGAAAAATGCTGCCGTTGTTTCATCTTGCTTGCCGTAAGACTTAACGCGCCCATCGAACGGCCATGAAATGCACCGAAAAACGAAATCAGACGGGATCTTCTTGTGTTGTAGCGCGTCAGTTTAATCGCGGCTTCCACGGCTTCCGTTCCGGAATTTCCAAGAAAAACTTTCTTGGAGGATTTTCCCGGAGCAATTTCCGCCATCTTCTTCGCCAGAGCAGCAAAGGAAGGATAATAAAAATCGGTCGAACAGATGTGTAGAAATTTCTCCGACGCTTCTTTGATGGCCTGCACGACTTTCGGATGTGAATGACCTGTGGTTACAACAGCAATGCCGGCCATGAAATCAAGAAACCGGTTTCCATCCACGTCTTCCAGCATCGTTCCTTCGCCGCGTTTTACTACCAGGGGATATTCCTTGATGTAGGAAGTTGACGTGAACTGTTCATCTACATCGATTATCTCTTGTGCCTTCGGACCTGGCGGCTTGACATGGATCTTCGGATAGCTCTTCATGATTTATCCTTCAACAACGGTTCTGCTTTGCTCACGCAAAAACTTGATCAGGTAATGAGGACCTAGCGCAGCCGGACCGGTAGAACCGGAAGCCTTCCATCCACCGAACGAATTTACTCCGGGCCAAGCTCCGGTCGTCGCCCCGCCTCTGCGGTTCACATAGGTAACGCCGGCCTCGATGTTGTTCAGGAACTGATTCACTTCGTTCTCTTCACGGCTGAAAATCCCCGCGGTCAGGCCATAAATCGAACGATTGGAAAGTTCGATTGCTTCGTTCAGTGATTCCACTTCGGTCACAAGTAGAATCGGCAAAAACATTTCCTCATAAAACAATTCATGGTTCTTATCTTTCATCAGCGCAATCGTTGGTTCCACGTAATATCCATTTCCAAACTCACCCTCTTTCCGGACAATGCCGCCCGTCAGTATTTCTCCACCTGCTTGTTTGATTCTTTCTATATACTTCTCGTAGTTCTTGCGGGCACTTTCATTAATCACAGGACCGAGGAAAACTTCCCGGCGCAATGGATTCCCCATCTGGATCGCTTTTGTTTTTTCCAAAAGTTTTGGCACAAACTCTCCGCGTAATCCCGGTAACAAGTAAGCCCGCGAACAAGCGCTGCACTTTTGCCCGCCGAAGCCAAAAGCAGATCTCATGACTCCTTCACTTGCAGCATCCAGATCGGCAGAAGGAGTGATCACGACAGGATTCTTTCCGCCCATTTCCACAACGACCGGTTTTGGATACTTGCTGGAGAAATTCTTGTAGATGTGCATCCCGACCGCGTAGGAACCTGTGAATGCGATGCCCTGCGTGCGCGGATGTTCCACGATGGTTTGACCGACTTCAGATCCCGAACCGGCCACAAAGTGGACCGCATCGGCAGGCACACCCCCTTCGCGCAGCACTTCGTAAAGCATGGCTCCAATGATCGGTGTATCGTGTGACGGTTTGAAAACCACAGTGTTGCCGGTGACAAGCGCTCCCGCCACCATTCCTGTTGAAAGAGCGAGTGGAAAATTAAAGGGCGCAATCACTCCCCAAACGCCATAAGGCACCAGCACGCTCAACGTCTTTTCGTTTGGACTGATCCGGTCCAGAGGCCGCGAATAACCTTCGTTTTCGGCCATATTGTGGCAGTAATAGCGGATCAGATCCGCGGATTCCTCCACTTCACCCATCGATTCCAAACGGTTTTTTCCGGCTTCATAGGACATCCACGCCGTCAATTCATACTTGCGGCGCTGGATGGCGTCGGCAGCTTTGTTCAGGACTTCTATACGGTCCCTCCAACCTCGATCCCGCCACGCAGCAAACGCTCCATGCGCAAGATCAACCGCTCTGGCTGCTTCTTCCTTTGTCGCCTGCTGGCTGTGCCCTAAAACGATTCGGGTATCGATCGGCGATTTCACCGGAACCGTGCGTTCATTCGTGGAGGCTACTCCTCCGATCCTGTTTGGATGGACCTTTCCAAAATCCTTTTTGATGTCCTCCACAGCCTGTTCAAACTGCTGGTGGAATTCTTCGGAAGATCCGATGGTTGTATAAGTGATTTTTTGTTGTTGCTGCGTCATATTACTTGCTCCAATGATTTCTTAAAACATTTGATAAAGTCTTCGATTTCTTGATCCGATACCGTAAACGGAGGCGCTATCATCACAAGATCTCCGTTTGTTCCGTCCACATGACCAACGTTGTTCCACAGAATCACTCCATTTTGGAATACTGCTTCCGTGAAACGTTCCGCAAATTTTTCGGAACGGGCAAAAGGCGCTTTTGTTTTTCGATCCTGAACGAATTCCACCGCCCACATGAGTCCTTTTCCGCGCACGTCACCGACAACCGGAAACTCTCTGAGATCGTGAAGCCGGTTTCCAAGAACCTCCCCCATCTCCGCACAACGCTCCACGAGTTTGTGTTTTTTCAGATAGCGGAGGGTTGCAATTCCCGCAGCACACGTCACGGGACTATGCGTATACGTCTGCGCGTGATTGAAGTAGCCGCTTCCGGCGGCGAGCTGATCCACAATCTCCTTCTTCGAAACCAGCACGCTTAACGGGACGACTCCGCCATTGATGCCCTTGCCTGAAACGAGAATGTCCGGAATGAAATCAAAATGTTCAAACGAGAACCACTTACCGGTTCGTCCCATTCCGGCCATCACTTCATCGGCAATGAACAGCACGTCGTATTTCTTGCAGACTTCGGAAACACGCTGGTAATACTCGCGGCTCGGCACCACAGCGCCGGCTGAGGATCCTATAATCGGCTCGGCAATAAAGGCTGCGACCGTTTCCGGACCCTGCTTCACGATTTCCTCTTCCAGCAATTCGCCGGTGCATGCTTTGCAGCCCGGATGCCGGTAAGGGTCAGGAGCTGCGATTCTGGGGAACTCTGTTAGCAATGGACCAAAGACACTGCGGTAATGTTCACGTCCTGAAAGTGAAAGCGCAGTAAGGGTGTTGCCATGATAAGAAGGAGTTCTGCTGATAATCTTCCACTTCGAAGCGATTCCTTTCTCATACCAGTACTGCCGCGCGAGTTTTACTGCAGCTTCATTCGCTTCCGAACCGCTCGACAGAAAGTAACTGTACTTTAAAGTTCCGGGCAAAATTTCCGCAAGTTCAGCAGCGAGAGTCTCAACCGCATCGTGGGTGAACTGAGTACCGTTGACGTAAGGAAGCACGCGAGCTTGCCCTGAAAGTGCGTCGGCAATTTCCGGAACTGCGTGTCCGATGTTCACGACAACCGCTCCGCCAGCAGCATCGAAATACCGTTTTCCATTCTCATCCAGAATGAAACAGCCCTGAGAAGAAACTGCCTTCGTGAATTTTTTGTTTAGCTTCCGGTAGAAGACAAAACTCTCGGGATATCGATAGCTCATAAGATTGGATTCCCTGGCGGGATTGGCGGCTCTCCAGCAGCCACTAAATATTATCTATGAATTTCGATGCTTCACCAATAGGATTGTTAATTATAGCCGTAAGTTACAGATAAGTAACGGCTTAAATGGCACTACGAATTGTGGAAAACCTGTGGATAACCTGTTGCAAAGTGACCTCAGAAACCACCTGAACCTTGAGCAATTTTCCGTTCTGACCGGAGATTCGATTGCCTGTGGAGAAGGCAATAGATAGTGGCGAAGCGCTCAGCTCACACAATCTTTGGAGTTGTCGTGGCAAAAGCGGAGCATCGGTGGCGAAAATATCGGTTTCACCCACACGATGTGTTTGAATCTCATAAAGCGAAGTAGCGCGGGCATCCCGTTGCGAAGTAGCGCGGGCATCCCGTTGCGAAGTAGCGCGGGC
>JAKEFK010000110.1 GCA_022616075.1 bacterium | reverse complement strand
GGTCAGCATCTTCCTGGCTTTCAAAGAAGACAAGATCAAAATAGTTACCGTCTTTTCCTTTTATAAGCATTCTTTTCATAATTCCTTTCTGTTTATTTACAAAGCTAACCTGAAATACATCTGACGCTTTAAGGAGCGTATTTTCATCAATGCCTTTCTTTAATTTGATTGGGGCCAACTGAATATACATTTTCTTAATCATTTTGTTCGTCTCCATATTTTTATTGAATTTGAGGGTTATTTCTTGAAATATTAATAACTCGACCAATTTCATTTTAGCATTCACTATTTCTTCCGCAAGTATTTACAAAAATGTATGTTACTTACTATAATGAGAGCATGGATCGATACAGAATCAATGGTCGCGAATATGTCTGCCCTCTGCAGCTTGCGCTTAACGCCATGCTCGGCAAATGGAAGGGTCTGATTATCTGGATACTGCTCTATCAATCGAAAGTGATTAGGTACGGCGAATTGAGAAAAGAAATTCACGAGGTTGAGCGAGTGACTGACAGAATGCTCATTCAATCACTCAAAGAACTTGAGAGTGATGGGTTGATAGAACGGAAGGCATACCCCGTCGTTCCTCCAAAGGTCGAGTACAAACTTACCAAGGCCGGGCTGCGCCTCAAACCGGTGATAGACGCACTTGAGGCGTTTGGGGTCGCATACGAGGTTAAAAGGTAACGCCCATTCCTTTTCGTTCATTAACAACGGTTACGTTCGAGCACCAAACAGAAAGGTGGCAGTAATAGTGTTCTAATACGCGACTCCGAATGTTACGAATCAGAACACAGTAGTTGCAGGAATCGTTCTTCGCTCGTCATGTCGGCTTCATGGCACCTGGTTTGCTTCTAGACGGTCTGGCACGTTACCACGCGTTCACATGCCTGGGAGATGACGTGACGATACTTGGTACGAATGGCAGCGATACTTTGAATGGCACGACTAATCACGATGTGATTCAAGGTATGGGCGGGGCTGACCTGATCTTCGGTCATGACGGCAGCGATACGATTTGCGGCGGCAGCGGAAACGACAACATCGATGGCGGTTCCGGAACCGACATGTGTAACGGCGGAATAGGAACCGACACCGCGAACTGCGAGATTAAAGTGAACATTCCATAGCGAAGTAGTTGGCGCGATGAATCGCGCCCCTACTGAGAATACGTACCGCCGTCATCAAGATCAGAAATCTAAATGTTCCAGAGTGTAAATGCGGCTATCAGTGTTCCAACGATTGCACTGCCATAAGTTAGAACGGCAATGAGCTGATTCAAATGTTTCAGCTGTAATCCATCGTAGAGTGTAAAACGGAAACGATGCGCCCAATGGAAAAATGACAGTGAAATCACAACAAAAAGGAACAACCGGGTCAGGGGATGCGCTACCAGATCGAACATATGTTCAAAGGTAGGAGCCGCGATCCATCCGAGCGGGACGGCGAGTCCATTTAGAAAAAGTAAAACAGGAATGAAAAAAGCTGCACATGTGCCACCTGCGCCAAACAATCCCCACCAAAAAGGTTCGGTGCTCTTTTTCATTTCAGCAGAATCCAGGAGATGCCTAACGATAAAATGATCCAGGCCGCATAGTTTAAGACAACGATAACCTGCGGCGGAACTCGTTTGCTACCAAGGCTAACAACGAGAGCCTTCGGAGCAAGATTAAACCAGGTGATACTGTGAAATAGCACAAACAAGAATGCAACAGCATGAAGTAACACCGAAAACGGTGTCTTCAGCCATTCGAGGAATCTTACGTATGCCTCCGGGCCATCAGCCACCGCGCTAATTTGATAGAGTAAAATGCACGCGTAGAGGGCTACGGCGACGCTAGTCAATTCTCTTGCAATAAATCTTATATGAGGTAATTTGTGGACCCACCAAAAGATCGGTATCCTGGTGCGATACCATTTGGGATGATATTTCGTATACCACGGTTTCCGATTTACTGTTCCTTCCATCACCGGTTGCCCCACGGCATCAGGATCGATTTCCACCATTCCGTGGCGCCGGTTACTTTGTACCGTTGAATAGCCTCGGCCGGATCGACACCCTTTGGGCAGACGGCAGAGCATTCTTCCACCAGTGTGCATGCCCAGATTCCTTCCTCCTGCGAAAGAATTCTGAGCCTTTCCGATTTTCCCTGATCTCTACTATCCAGGTTGTAGCGCTGCGCAAGCGCAATAGCTGCCGGACCGATGAATGCCGGCTCCAAACCATAAACCGGACAGGCCGCATAGCAGATCATGCAGTTGATACACATGCTGTATTGTTTATATTCGGCAAGCTGAGCAGGGGTCTGGAGATATTCGCCCTCAGCCAGCGGTTTTTCTTGTTCCCGGATGATCCAGGGCTTGATCATCCGTAGCTTTCGCATGAAATCATTCATTTCGATTACAAGATCTCGAACCACAGGGAAGTTAGCCAGCGGCTCAACACGGATCGGACCGGGCAAAAACTTTTCCATGAAGGCAGCACATGTCAGCACCGGCTTACCATTGACCATCATGCCGCAACTGCCACACACACCCATCCGGCACGACCAGCGGTACGATAACGTTCCGTCAATGTTGTCTTTGATGTAATTGAGCGCATCCAGAATCACCCAGTCTTTTCGAAAGGGAACCTCGTAGTTTTGGTATAGAGGTTGGGCATCTTCTTCCGGCCGGTAGCGAAAAACCTCCAGTTTAACGGTGGTTGTCATATTGCTCCACTTTATCCATAGACACGCTCCCCGGGCGGCCAGCGGGTTATGCTGACCGGATGATATTCGATCCGTGGTAAGCCCTTTTCTTCTTTGTATGCCAAACTGTGTGCCAGAAAATTCTGATCGTCTCGATTCGGATAGTCCGTTCGCTGATGAGAACCCCGGGACTCCGTTCTCTTCAGTGCCGACTGTATGATTGTCTCGGCAATATCCAGCATGTAAGAAAGTTCGATTGCGGCGATCAACTCGGTGTTGAAAGTATAGCTGGTGTCATCAAGCGAAATGTTGGAAAATCTTTCCTGGAGATTTCTGAGGATTCCTTCGGATTTCCTTAAGGAAGCTTCATTACGATAGATGCCGGCTCCTTCCTCCATCGTCTGATGCATCTCTTTTCTGATTACAGCAATGCGCTCTTTTCCGCCAGTTTTTCTTAGAAAGCTATTCTCAAGCCGGCTGAGTTCGTCGGCTGTTAAAGCTTCGGCAACTTTACTGCGGCCGTTCACGCTTGATGCAAATTGTGCCGCAGCTGTTCCGGCCCGGGCGCCGAAAACCAGGAGTTCTGTCAAGGAATTCGAACCCAGACGATTCGCACCGTTGATACTCACGCAAGCTACCTCTCCTGCAGCATACAAGCCCTTCAGCGGTGTAGCGCCCTGAATGTCGGTGTGAACTCCACCCATCATGTAATGAACGACGGGGCGCACTGGAATCATCTCTTTTATGGGATCGATATTTTCATATTTCAAGCAGAGCTCACGAACAAAAGGAAGTTTGGAGTTGATCACCTTTTCACCCAAATGGCGGATATCCAGGTGAATGTAATCGCCGTATGGTCCTTTGAGCGTGCGGCCTTTCTCCTGCTCCTTCACAAAGGCCTGAGACAACCGGTCGCGAGGTCCTAACTCCATGGTGCGCAACACCGGTTTGGGTTGGGGTGTTCCGAGATTGTAATCTTGCAAGTACCGGTAGCCATCCTTGTTTAAGAGATAACCGCCTTCAGATCGAGCGGCTTCGGTGATCAGAATTCCTGTAAACGGAAGGCCGGTCGGATGGTATTGCACAAACTCCATATCTTTCAGCGGGACACCCGCGCGATAAGACAGTGCCATGCCGTCACCATTCTTGATATTGGCATTCGTTGTAAACGGAAACACTCTTCCACATCCACCGGTGCAAATGATGACAGCCTTTGCAGTGAGAGTAAACATTTTTCCCGTCGCCAGTTCGATGGCGACTGCCCCCTGACAACGCCCATCATCCACCAGGATTTTTGTAACGAAAAATTCATCGTACCTCCGGATCTGATCATATTTGAGACTCGTTTGGAACAAAGCATGCAGCATGTGGAAGCCCGTTTTATCAGCCGCAAACCACGTACGTTCTATCTTCATTCCCCCGAAAGGACGAACGGCCACAGCCCCGTCCGCTTGCCTGCTCCAGGGACACCCCCAATGTTCCAGTTGGATCATTTCCGGTGGTGCTTCTTTTACAAATGCTTCAACGGCATCCTGGTCGCAAAGCCAATCACCACCTGAGATTGTGTCGTATGCGTGATGATCAAGGCTGTCATTGGATTTAATGGCTGCTGCCGCGCCCCCTTCGGCAGATACCGTGTGGCTACGCATCGGATAGACTTTGGAAAGGACGGAGATCCTTAGCTTTGGATTCGTCTCTGCTACAGCAATGGCAGCGCGCAGGCCGGCGCCTCCGGCTCCAATGATGAGTACATCGTGCTCATGGATTTCATAATCAGCCATGAAAGAGAATTCTCCAGTTCGACTACTTATATATCAGCCCTGCAGCGATTTCAATATCTTTAGAAGGAGGGTTCCCATTGCCACTCACTCGATTTAAGATAAAGAGAAGAAGTAGGGAATCAGGAGAGTCATTATGTTTCAACTGAAACCGATCACAAAAGAATCGATCCCTCGGGCGTTAGAAAAAGCGGAACGGTACCGGTTGTTGAATGAACCGAGTGAAGCGGAAAGTATTTGTGAAGATATTCTTCAGGTTGAACCGGAAAATCAAAAGGCCCTCATCACACTCGTACTCGCGCTAACCGATCACTTTCAGTCCGGCGCCGGAATTCATCATGCGCAGGAAGTGACCCAACGCATTCAAGGTGAGTATCAGAAGGCATACTATTCCGGAATCATTTGTGAACGCCGCGGAAAAGCTCTACTGGACGCCGGCGGCCCCGGCTCCGGATACGCTGCTTATGATTGGTTGCGTGACGCGATGGACTGGTATGAAAAAGCTGAAAAAATTCGCCCCGCAGGTAATGACGATTCGATTCTGCGCTGGAATACTTGCGCGCGCACGATCATGCAAAATCACCTGCAGCCGCGCATCGAAGAACGAACCGAACTTCAGCTGGAGTAGTTTTGCCGCTACTCTAACAGGGGATTTACCAACTTTAAACCCGCAAATCGCAAAAAATCAGAATCATTCGAATGAAGCTCGCAGGAATGTTCGACTACCATTGCGGCAATATGGGCATTGGTCACCAGATTACCTCCTGCCCCGGCAGCTGATAAAAAATCTTTGAATATAGAAAAGTGTCGCGATCCTGGCTCTAAAGGTTGAACGTTGGGTCTGCTAAACCACTCTTCAACAATGGAACAACATTCACTCACCGGGAGTGGAGTCTCCAATACTTGCCGGTGAGTCATCAATCGAACAAAACCCAATGTGACAGCCCAGGGAATCGAAACCACCGTATCCTCGGAAAGAAGTTTTTCCCACCATCTTTTTGATCGCAAGTGATGCGGCGCCAACTCGTTATACGCATAAATCAGAAGATTGATGTCCGGAACGATCATCTAGTGTCCTGTAACACATGGATGTTTACTGTTCCTCCCCTTTATAAGGGGGAAGAATCACTTTAGAACCATGTCTTACACGGCACTAGTTCCGTTTCGGCGGCCCGATTCGCTCTTCGACGTCCAGTTGATCCACCAGTTGATTCAGCTTTTCAATGTCGACTCCAGGCCGAAATGCAGAACGGTGCGCACGTACCCGAAAGGGTTTCAATTTACGAACGGAAGACCGCGAAAGGCTAAATGCCAGTCGCAAAGATTCATTCAAAACCTGCTTAAAACTTTTCTCGCTGCGTTTCGCTCGACTTTTAAGTTCCCGGGCAACGTCATCGTCGATGGTGACGGTTGTTCTCATATACACATCATAGTGCTCAAATTATTTGCTGTCAAGATGCTCATTCGTTTTGCGTTTTTAGGAATTGACGACGTTTCTCTTTGAACATAATTTACGATTACGATCACGATTACGATTCAAGATTAAATATGAACATACTTCTGGTTTCCGCTCACCCGGACGACATGGAGATCGGAATGGGTGGCACCGCAGCAAAGCTGGCAGCGGATGGGGCCACTGTTACGTCGATTGTACTGACGGATGGGAGAAGATCACCAACGCCTTTTCATGTTGACCCAGACTCTCTCGTTGAGTTGAGACAGGAAGAAGCGCGAAGGGCCGGACGGGTCCTAGGGATTCAGGAAGTATTGTTTTTTAATTTACCCGATTTAAAGTCCAGCGAAAATTTTGAAACCGCTCGAAATCGCCTTCAAGAAACAATCAGCAGGATCGAACCTGCCGAAGTCTATACCTTGCATCCCCAACTGGATCGTCATCCGTCCCATCAATTGGCCGGCAGCGCCGTCTTGAAAGCTCTCAAGGGACGGACAGGCGTCACTCTTTGGACGTACGAAGTGTGGGGCCTTTTCAACCAGTGGGATCGGTTTGAAGATATTAGTAGCTTCATCAGTAAAAAGATTCAGGCGATCAGCGAGCACAAGAGCCAGGTTGCCTGTGTGCCCTATTCGGAAGGAGTAACAGGATTGAACCGCTGGCGAGCTATTTTTGCAGACCCTCAACAAACGACAATTCAAGCGGCATTTGCCGAAGTATTCATACGATATCCGGTCCCTGAGAGTTAGCGATGCTGGTAATCATCACGGAAAGCTATGAAACTCTCAGCGCGAAGGCCGCGCAGATCGTTGCGAATCATCTTTCAAAGAAACCGGATCTGGTTCTTGGACTTGCAACGGGTAATACGCCTCTTGGACTCTATAGAGAACTGATTCGACTGCACAAGGAAGAAGGACTCGATTTTTCGCGGGCCACAACGTTCAATCTGGACGAGTATCTGGGATTGTCTTCCACACATCCGCAGAGCTTTCACTGTTACATCCACCGGAATTTTTTGAATCATGTGAACGTTGATCCGAAAAATGTTCATGTGCCCGATGGTTCCATCCGCCAGGACTTTGAGCAGTATTGTGAACAGTACGAACAATCGATACGAAACGCCGGCGGGATCGATTTGCAGATCCTGGGGATCGGGAAAACAGGCCATATCGGATTCAACGAGCCGACATCAAGTCTGGCGTCCCGCACACGAATCAAAACACTTGCCGAGCTAACACTTCAAGAAAATCAAAAAGCATTTGGGCCGAATGGAAAAGTGCCTCCCTGCGGAATCACGATGGGAATCGGAACGATTCTTGACGCAAAAAAAATTCTCTTGCTTGCATCCGGTAACAGCAAGGCAGATGCTGTTGCGAAAGCCATCGAAGGTCCCATCACTTCAACCATCACAGCTTCCGCGTTGCAGATGCATGCAGATGTTACGGTCGTTCTGGAAGAAGCGGCGGCTTCCTCACTCGCATACAAAGCTTACTATCAGCGCGTTCTGGAAATGACTGTCCGGCTCACGCCGGAACGCGTGGAATAGCAATGGAAAGCGATACAAAACTTGTACTGGGTGTTGAAGGGGGCGGCACCAAGACGGATTGGATTTATTTGAAGTATCGCGATTCTAATACGGAGCTTGTAAACAATGGCCAATTGCCGCCTTCTAATTTGAAACTCACATCCGAATCGCAATTGGAGTGGATGTTTGAGCATCTTCCACAGGAGGCAACACACGTTGGAATTTTTCTTGCGGGTTGTGTAAATCAACAGGATCGAAACTATTTGTTGAGGCTTGCAAATGAGAGCTGGCCTGCTGCGGCAATTCAAGCCGGCAGCGATCGAGATTCCGGGTTGGCTGCGGCATTCGGGAGTGAAGATGGAATCACAGTTATCAGCGGAACGGGATCTGCGGTCACCGGACGGCGTGATGGCAGGATCGAAAAAGCAGCAGGGCGCGGACATCTGCTGGGAGACCGCGGTGGCGCTTATGTCATTTGCATGGAAGGATTGCGTTTGGCATTGCGCACTTACGATCTGGAACATCGAACGTCGATGCTTGCTCAGCAGATTATGAGAGACCTGGCTCTTACTCAGATGGAGGATCTCATCAACTGGGTCCAGGCCGCAGATAAGACATCGATTTCCAGACTGGCCCCCGTGATGTTTGAGGCGGCGCTCAATGGCGACAGGGAAATGCTGGCTGTGATTGAAGCAGGCGCTTCTGCGCTGGCCAAGTACACGGAATCGGTTGCCCGGTGGCTGAATTTTCAATCGCCCGAAGTAAAACTTCTGGGAGGCATCTTCCTGAATCACCCGAAGTATGTTGATTTGTACAAGAACGCATTAGATCCGTTGCTTCCAGCAAATGTATCCATATGCCATACGCCCGGCTCATTCGGCGCAGCATGGCTTGCTGTGAAAAATGAATTTGCGTTGGATCTGTCGCAGGCCAAAGAGATCTCACGCAGCGATCAAAAGGAGCTTGCGCGAGCGAGCACTGAACAGCAGAATCCACGATCAAGAAATTTGGAGAATCTCGAAACAAAAGATTTGGTCCGTTTACTGATTGAGGAAGAAGCTTATGTGGCCAACGCCCTTCAAGCGTGCAGCGTGGGATTGGAAAAAGCTGTCGATCTCGCGGTGGACGTGTTTGAAAAGGGCGGGCGCATGTTCTATACAGGCGCCGGAACAAGCGGCAGATTGGGTGTTTTGGATGCGAGTGAAGTGCCCCCCACATTCGGCGAATCTCCGGAGCGCGTGCAGGGAATCATTGCCGGTGGGGTCACAGCGCTCTACAAAAGCGTGGAAGGCGCTGAAGATGATCCGATACAGGGAGCGCTTGCCATCCGGCAACGAGCCGTTACTGCTCAAGATCTTGTCTGCGGAATCACCGCGAGCGGGCGCACTCCCTTTGTATTGGGCTCGCTTCAGGAAGCGCGCACAATCGGAGCTAAAACGATTTTGATCACCTGCAATCCCATGCGAAACCGCGAGGAACACTGGGACGTGGAAATCGATCTACCCACCGGACCTGAGCTTGTTACGGGTTCCACGCGGATGAAAGCCGGCACTGCAACAAAAGTCACTTTGAATATCCTGACGACCTGCAGCATGATCAAACTGGGTAGAACGCACGGTAGCTGGATGGTTGACTTAAAACCGGTGAATGCAAAGTTGAGGTATCGAATGGTTCGGCTGGTAAGTCATCTGAAGAATGTTTCCCCGGATCAAGCTGAAAAACTATTGGAAGCCGCCGGCTGGAACATTCGCAGAGCCTTATCGTAACTATTCGCTGTTTTTCTTTGCGTTTTTTGCGATCTTCTGTTCAAAAAAGTCACACACCCACTTCTATGCGATTTCTGCCTTTCTCTTTCGCTTTGTAGAGCGCTTCATCCGCCGCCTGAACGAGCTTAGTTGGTGATGTCTGAGCGAAATTTGTTGCGCACGCAATTCCTATACTGATTGTGAAGAGAATGGATCCAGTCGCTGATTCGGCTGCGACTTCCGCGACAGAACTTCGAAGCCGGTCCGACAGCCTATATGCATCTTCGATACAGCATCCGGGAAGAACGATCAAGAATTCCTCGCCTCCGTATCTGCCGATGCTATCGTAGGAGCGAAAAGTAGACCGGATCCGTTCAGCCGTGACACCTAAAACCTCATCACCGGCTTGATGACCGTACTGATCGTTAATTTTCTTGAAATGATCCAGATCAGCCAACAGAACGCTCACAGGTTTTTTATCACGCCGGCAGCGATTAAACTCCTTTGCAAGCTCTTCCAAAATGGCGCCATGATTAAGAAGTCCTGTCAGCGAATCGTGCCTTGCCCTTGAGAGCAGAGCGGATTGAAGCTCCAGGATACGAACGGCTGCGCGAACGCGGACCCTTAATTCGTCCGGATCAAAAGGCTTCTGAATGAAATCGTCTGCGCCGCTTCCAATGCTTCAATGAGATCTTTTTTCTCTTTTCTTCCGGTGAGCACAAGAATATAGACGTAGGGATTGTTGGTACAAATTTTTCGCACAAACCTGCAAACATCCGCTCCCGACATTCCCGGCATCATCCAGTCCAGGATCATGAGGGTTGGAGGATTTTCTTCACGTAAGACTTTTAGAGCTTCGATTCCATCTCTGGCATGTACAGGTTCATGGTCCCACTCCTTCAACGTCCGAACCAGCAGTTCACGGGAGATTCGATCATCATCCGCTACCAGAATTTTCATCTTTGGACTCCTAGCAATGCACCGAAGCAAGAGTCGTACCGTGATCCTCCCGACGAGAACAGAAAAAGTGAGTGGCCTTTTTTTAGAGCATGCTCATTCTTTGGGCATTCGCTCCGTTGTCCGTTTGCGGGATGGAATTTCCCGCATTCGAACGACCTTGTAACGAATGGCCGTCGAACTACTGTCTGGCACTATCTTTGCGTATCAGCTGATAATATGAATCCACTAATCCAGGATCTTCAGTATTCCTTACGATCCTATCGCCGCAATCCCGGTTTTGTTCTTGTGGTCCTTTTGATTCTAGGACTGGGGATCGGATTAAACACCGCAATTTTCAGCGCAGTGTACGGCGTCTTGTTGAAAAAGTTACCCTTTCCCCAACCACAGGACCTGGTCACGATTTGGGGAAAGCTTCCGGCAAATGGATTGGATCCACTCCCGGTATCGCCTCCCGAATACCAGGATTACCGCGAAAAAACG
>JAKEFK010000109.1 GCA_022616075.1 bacterium | reverse complement strand
CAAATGATCAACATACCCTTGCCGGGTGGCACGACAGGACATGCTGCCGGGGCAAGTCTTGCGGCCATTGTGCTCACCCCCTGGCCGGCGGTGCTGGCCGTATCCATCGCCCTGGTGATCCAGGCCTTTTTTTTCGGGGATGGAGGGATCACTGCGATCGGGGCCAATTGCTTCAATATGGCAATTGTGCAGGTCTTTGCATCGTACTACATATATAGTATGGCTCAAGCCCGCACGCCGCGTGGAAAGCAGGTCGCTGCGGCGATCGCCGGCTATCTTTCGCTCAACATTTCGGGCTTGCTGACCGGCATCGAACTGGGCTTGCAACCGCTCCTTGCGCATCAGGCGGATGGGACTCCGCTTTACGCGCCGTATTCGCTGGATGTCGCCGTTCCCGCCATGGTAACCGGACATCTTTTCGCGGGTTTTGCCGAAGCAGTTGTGACGGGTGGAACGATCGCATTTTTGCAGCACTCTGCGCCGGAATTATTGACCGTTACAGCAAAACCGGAGACGCCCCTCCCGCAATTCTGGGCGCGCATGCGTCTTGTTTGGATCCTGCTTGCCCTTCTGGTGTTTATTACGCCCATTGGTTTGCTCGCTCCCGGTACGGCCTGGGGAGAGTGGAACTCTGAGCAGTTGCGGGACATGGGACTCGATTTTGTGCCACGAGGCCTGGAAAAATGGGAAAGCTTCTGGCAAGCGACCTTCGCGGATTACTCGATCCCGGGGCTTGGCGAACGCACCGGATATGCTCTATCGGCGGCAATCGGGATCGTGTTGATCCTGCTGGTGTTCTATTTGATAACCTTACTGGGAAGACGATCCCTCCCCAAAGCATGACCAACTATCGCACGTATCTGGAAAAGAACTTACTCCGTTTTACGCAGGTTCTCCAGGGTTCCGTCTTTGCAGAAGAAACCGCCGGACGCCCCGGCTGGCTTCAGAAGATCGATCCCCGCATAAAAATTGCCGGCCTCCTGCTGCTCATCCTCTCGAGCTCCTTTACACATAGTATTATGCCCATAGTAGTGCTGCTTGCGGTTGCGCTTTTCCTCGCTGCTGGTTCCATGCTACTGTCCTATTCTTTTTTCCGGCGATTGTTGTTTTTCATTCCACTTTACACGGGTCTGATCGCGCTTCCTGCTCTTTTCCTGACACCAGGAGAACCGTTGGTTGCCATTCCGGGCACAAACCTGATCGTGACCGATCAGGGTTCGCGAGCCGCCACTCTGCTGATTGTGCGCGTGGTTACGTCTGTTTCTTTTGCACTGTTGTTGATTCTCACGACGCGCTGGCCCGTGCTTCTGAAAGCGCTTCGGCGGATGGGCTTTCCTCACTTGCTGGTTTTCATGATGGCAATGACGTATCGCTACATCTACGTACTGCTTCAATCGGCAAACTCGTTGTTCCTGGCTCGCAAGAGTCGAAAAGTCGGACCCGAAGCATGGCGCACGGCAAAAGAATGGATCGGTGCAATTTCCGGAGTGTTGCTTGGCAAATCCTATTCGCTTAGCAGCGAGATTTATCTGGCAATGGTTTCGCGCGGTTTTCGAGGCGAGCCGGTTTTGCTCACGGATTTCCGGACGCATCCGCGCGACTGGTTCTGGTTCTCGCTTTTTTTGGCTCTTTCCGGTGTAACATTCTTCTGGGAAACAATTCTTGAACGCTTTATATAAACTCGCAAACGTCCAATACTCCTATCTGAACAAGTTCCCTGCCGTCAATATCGAGGCGATGCAGGTGGCGCATTCTTCGCGTATCGCTTTGATCGGCGCCAACGGTTCGGGAAAAAGCACACTCTTGAAGCTGCTTGACGCGCTTTATTTCCCGCAGAAAGGTGTGCTGGAATTCAACGGCACTCAGTTGACCGAAGAAAGATTCCAGGAAGAATCTTTTCATTATACTTTTCGAAGGCAAGTCGGTTTTCTGTTTCAAGATCCTGAAGTCCAATTGTTTTCGCC
The DNA here is from genome assembly GCA_022616075.1 of bacterium. Classification (NCBI taxonomy): domain Bacteria; species bacterium. The sequence continues at coordinate 12,517 of JAKEFK010000109.1, read as the reverse complement.
AACGGTTTGGGATGAAATCTGTTTTGGACCCTTACAGCTCGGATGGGAGAAAGAGAGAGTTCGCTTGCAGGCTGAGCGCACGATCGAGCAATTTGGCCTGGAGTCGGTGAGAGAAAGGCCGCCTTACAGACTTTCAATCGGTGAAAAGAAAAAAGTGGCGCTCGCGTCTGTACTGGTCATTGATCCGGATGTGCTTTTGCTGGATGAACCGACGGCCGCACTGGATCCGCGAACTCAGTCTGTTTTAATCGAACTTTTGCATCACTGGGGAGAGAATCACAAAACGATCGTGACTTCGACGCATGATCTGAGCATCCTTAAGGAGATTTGTGACGAAGTCTACGTGATGCAGGATGGCTCAGTCGTATACCATGGTTCCCCGGCGCAGGTTTTAGAAAACGCACGCCTCCTGGAAGAGACCAATCTCATACACGAGCACACACATCGGCACGAGAAAATCGTGCACTTACATCCCCATACTCACGGCTTTCATGGACACACCCATGAAGAATAGCGTCTGACGCGTCTATCGTGTCTGTCGCGTCTGGCGTCGTCTGGTCTTGGCGTCTGACGCGGGAACGCTGGGACGCGCAACGCGAAGACGCTTCTGTGGAAGCAGTTGCAAAGGTGGGACTGTAATACTCTTTTTCTCGACTTTTGCTTGATGCTCGAGAATCAATAGAAGATTATCTCTATCCGAAACCTCATGGTTCCAGATGAAGCCGCAGGATTCACATTTTGCCATTCTCGGACTGATAGCTTCGAGACGATCCGACATGCATACCGGACAGGCAAGGGCCGGCCTTTCTTTAGCTCTGGTTGCTATTTTCATCGTATATAAGATAATTTCCGAGAGGGGCTCCGTCAATCTATTCCGAACTGTGATATCATTTTCCGAGGAGGTCTCGATGGCTGAAACACGATGGTACTTGTCTGTAGACGGGCAACAGGAAGGAGATTTCTCTCTCGAGGACGTTCGGGCGCGGATAGAAAAAAACCGGGGACGACGCGTGCTTGTCTGGACCCAGGGCATGGCCCAGTGGGCAGACCCTGCGGAACTCCCTCAATTTAAAGCGGCTCCAGCTCCTGCCCCGGCACCTGCTCCCGCCTATGTGCCTCCAGCGCATTCCCCAGGACCGGCCGCCGTGATTGAGCAGCCCATCTCCACAAAAATTGATAAGGATGAGATCAAGAAGCAAGCCGGCATCCTGAAAAGCTTGCTTGATTTTCGTTTTGAAAGCTTTATTACTGGAAAAATTATTCCAGTTATCTACATAATCCTCGTGGTCGTGATTGCTCTCTCCGTAGTTGGAGTCATTTTCGTTACCGGTTTCGGGGGACTGATTTCTGCAATCAAACTGGAAAGTTTCACGCTTGCCATTACAGCTCTTGGAACCATCATCCTCGCGCCACTTGTAGGCGTACTGTACATTGCTCTTGTCCGAATCTGGTTTGAATTCCTGATTATCATCTTCCGGATCAAACAGGATCTGACAACACTGTTAGAGCGTTCCGAGAAGAAATCAAAGGAATCGTAGTGGCAGAGCATTTTCCAAGCCCCTGAGTGTGACACATCCGGGAAATTGACTCTGAGCGATTTAAAAACTTTTACTCTTGTGAAAATGCTCTGCTAGCATTCTTGAGGCTGCAGAGCATTTGCTTGCAGTAAGCAATTTCAAGGACCAGCATGTACTGTCAGGAAACAAGCTTATACAAAAAACACAATGGCAAATGCTCTGCCACTACGCGTTCAGAATTTCGCGCAGGAGACTCATATCTAGATTCCCGCCGCTAATGACTGCGGCGACACGCGATCCATGCGGGACGGATTCAATCTGATCAAGCGCGGCGAGCGCGGCAGCACCGGAGGCTTCCACAATCATTTGTTCCTGCTCCACTAACTGCAAAACCGTATCCTTGATCTTTTCTTCATCCACATTGATGATCTCATCAATGTAACGTGGGGCAAGCTCATAAACGATTCTACCAATCCCGCCGGCTATTCCCTCAGCGATCGAATGCGCCACCGGATATTCTTCATAACAATGCTTCTCATTCAGTGAAACCATTAATGAGGGAGAATTTGCACTCTGAACGGCTATGATTTTGATTTCCGGATCGAGTGCTTTCATGGCAATTGCAATCCCACTGATCAGTCCACCACCGCCAACAGGCACAAGTACGGCATCGAGCTCCGGCAGCACTTCGCGGATCTCCAATCCAGCGGTACCCTGCCCGGCAACGGTTCGCCAGTCATCGTAGGGATGGATAATAGTTACATTCTCAGTTTTGGCAAAAGCACGACCCTGTTTCTCACATTCCTCGTATGTGGGAGCAAATTGCAAATCAACAGGAAAATGCCGGAACTTTTCAACTTTCGCGCGCGGTGTTTTAGCAGGAACGAAGATCGCTGCAGGCATCTCAAGAATCTTTGCAGCATATGCGACTCCGAGTCCGTGATTTCCCGCGGACCACGCAACAACACCCTGGATTCTCTCGCGCGGGCTCAAAGTGTGAGCGAAGTGCAGCGCACCGCGAACTTTAAAGGAACCGGTCGGTTGCCAATTTTCGAGCTTCATGTACACGTCGAAGCCGGAAGTCTCCGAAAAAAAAGCAGACGCTCTTAGCGGAGTCTTTTCGATGTAGGGAGCAAGAATCGCAGCCGCTCGCTGAATTGCAGAAAGATCAATCATGAATCTCCATTCTATCAGCAACGGTGTTTCCGGAATCAACATCATAGTTGCGCACTTTTTGTGGGAATGCCGTCGGACGGTTCGTGGTATCCTATTTGCAATTCGGCGCAACGTAGGCATCGGGATAGGAGGCCAGCATGAAGTGTTATCTTTGGGCGACACTACTTTTGAGTTTATTGGGGTGCTCGGGGGAAGAAATTTACAGCACTCCGGAAAAGACCTTGGAACGATATGTTCAAAATCGCAGACAGGGCACCGCAATGGCAATGGAAGCCTCTTTGAATTGTTTTCCGAAAGAAGACAAGAAATGGTGGGACGCCAAATACTTGCGCATTTGCGAGTTGAAATACGGCAAGTTTAATGCAATGTGTGGAGAAGGCCTCGCGAACAGGTCAGCATTGTGGAATGATCTGGTTGAGCCCCGCGGCCCAAAATCAACCAACGTAAGTTCTTCAGATGTGGATGATAAAGAAGGCGTTGCCACCCTCATCGTGGATGGCCAGGAGGTCTACTTTATCAGGGAAAGTAACAACTGGAAGCTGGATGGTTTATTTGGGATCAGAGAAGAGCTGACCGAACAGTGGCCTGAGCTCAAAGAAATGTAAAACGAATAGAGCCGTCTCAAGCTTGCGTGATATGATACGGTGCGGTTCGTAGTAGCGAATTCATTCGCTACAAAAAAATTAGCGCTGAAGTCGCTACTACAAACATTGAGACGGAATGGTACAAATTCACGATTCAAAACGCGAAAGAAGACTGTCCGAAATTTACGATTTCATAAACAGCCAGTCCTTTCCGTATCTTTTTGTCATTCTTTGCAGCGCCGTTTTGCTTTCCTGCATAGCCACGTGGCTCTTTGCCAGCAACAATCTGCACATTGCCCACTTTGACGCGAAAGGCCATCTCCTCGTCCCGCGGAGAATCTTTGATAACCTGAACCCCGGACTCAGGCAAATCGGAGCCTTCTGGCTTCCGCTTCCGCATATTCTTTATCTTCCTTTCGTCCAGAACGACTATCTGTATTTCAATGGCCTGGCCGGCACTCCCCTTTCCATGGCTTGTTTCGTCGCGACGGCGTGGGTGTTTTTCAGACTGGTTGAGACGATTTTTGATCGATTTGCAGCGTTCTGTACTTCCGTCCTCTACATTACGAACCCGAATATGCTCTACCTGCAGACAACGCCACTGACTGAAAATCTGTCGCTGCTTTTCTTGATCGCCTCCGTTTATTTGTTTGTGTTGTTCTTCATGCGACAACGGAGAAAATTTCTGCTTGCTGCTTCGTTGTTTTCAGTGCTGGGCGTTCTGACTCGTTACGAGAACTGGTTTGTGTTCGCGTGTCTCGGCCTGTTGCTCATGATCTTGAGCTGGAAGGAAAAACGCGGTTTCAAGAATTTTTTCGTGGATGCTCTGATCCTGGGCGCTCCCAATGTAGCGGCCATGGTTCTTACCTTCTGGATCAACTGGTACACCACGGGACACGCTTACATGGATCACAGCTTCAAACACACGGATTTCCAACCTGCGCAGGGAAGTTTTTTTCTGGGTTTTCTGGTGATTCTTTACACATTGGGGAATTTGATCAGTTACGATTGGACGATATTTGCTTTGGTAGCTGTTATACTTTTGTTTCGCAAAAGATTTCGTGAAACGCGCTTCCTTGCCTCGCTCGCAATACTTGGCCCTTTCCTTCTTTATCTTTATGAATACTGGGACAACCATCCGACCCGGATTCGCTACGGCCTTCCTTTCGTTCCAATAGCCCTGTACTTTTTATCGTACTGGCCCGGCAAATCCAGGTTGATCACATTTCTATTTCTGGTCTGGACTTCACACGTCCTGCTCACAAGTCCGTTTTACAGACTTGGATCCAGCAAACTCCTGGATGAGTCGATGCGCGATTCTGAGAACCTGGCGCTGCAGGCGGGCCTGGTTTCCTATGTACAGAAGCACGATGACGGCAAACTCATCCTGGCTGCGATGGGAGACATTGCACCGCTGTTATACGATCTCAAAATGCCGGTCAAACGATATGTTCATGAAGGAGCAAAACCTTATTGGAATGATGCGGTGACTTACGCTCATCCGGAGAAAGTTGTTGGCTGGGTTTTCATGACACAGGATGATAGGGTCTGGAAAAAACTACACGATGATCCGGAATTCCACAAACATTTTGCTTTGATCGGACGGAACGGATTCCTGGAATTGTACAAACGGAACCTTGATCCTCAATTCAATATTCAATCTCACCGGCCTCACGCCACCCGTGATAAATACTCGATGCCCAGATTGCCGGGAGTCTAACTCATTACTCATTGCTCATTACTGCGTCACTTTCTATAATAGAGAGTAGTACCCTTGCATAAAAAGACTCATCTAACCAATCTACTCCCGCCCAAGGAAAAAGCCGTAGCGGTCGGAATTTACACGCGCCGCTCCGGGAAATGGAAAGAGGAACAATCTCTTGAAGAGCTCAGCACGCTCGCGGTTACTGCCGGAGCGGATGTAAAAAAGATGTATCTTCAGGAGAAACCCAGGATGGACCCGGCCTATTACTGCGGCAAAGGAAAACTTGAGGAGATCAAAGAATTCTGCGACGGCCATGACATCGATGTTGTGCTCTTCGATGACCCTCTCTCGCCCGCTCAGATGCGGAACATCGAGAAATTGCTGGATCGAAAAGTGCTGGATCGTACGCAGCTCATTCTGGATATTTTTGCGCAACGCGCCAAAACTTCGGAAGGCAAACTCCAGGTGGAACTCGCGCAAATTGATTATTTATTGCCAAGATTGACGGGAAAAGGGATGATGCTTTCGCGACTCGGCGGTGGTATCGGAACACGAGGCCCCGGAGAAACAAAACTGGAGTTTGACAGACGGCGGCTGCGCGAACGCAGAACCCGCCTGTTGAAACAACTGGAACATGTAAAACAGATCCGGCAGCTTCAGCGCAGTTCTCGCAGCGAAATCCCTCTGCCGATCGTTGCCTTAATTGGATACACTAACGCCGGAAAAACCACGCTGTTCAACCGCCTGACCGGTTCCAAAGGTCTTGCATCTCCGATCCTTTTTGCGACTCTGGATCCTGCCATGAAAAGCATTCGTGCAGCAAACAAACAGCTCATATTGATTTCAGATACGGTTGGATTCATCCAAAAAATTCCACACGAATTGATCGCCGCCTTTCGCGCAACTCTGGAAGAAGTCATTCAGGCGCATGTCCTTTTGCATGTCATCGATGCTTCCAACCCGAACGTGGACGAACAGATCGAGGCAGTGAGTCAGACGATTCGAGAACTGGGCGTGGATCACAAGCCGGTGCTTCACGTTTTGAACAAAATCGATCTGTTAGAAAACGATGCCAGCATGTTACAATCTTTCCGCAATCGGCTCGGAGAAGTCGTTGCAATTTCAGCCGAGACAGGCGAAGGCCTCGAGGAGCTGGTCGAAGCAATCGCAAATACGCTGAAAGCGTTCTGGCAACGGGTTCAGTTATCCATCCCGCTGCAGGAGCAGTCGCTGATCGCGCAGCTCCACCACCAGGGCAAAGTTTACGGCAAAAATTATACAGATGGACATGTTGAACTGGACGTTGAGGTTCCCAAAAAACTCGCTGAAAAATTGCGTCACTACGCGCATTCCTGATTCCCTTTTCCTGCTCCTGTTTGCCTTAATTCTCCTTTCAGCGTGTGCTACCACTCCTGCGCCAGTCGTTCCGCCAAACGCAGGTCTTGCGGATCCGATGCGGGGGACCGAGCTTGCCCCAAATCCTGATTATCGAGCCGGTTATGCGGAATATCTCCGTGGGAATCAGGAAAAAGCGAGAGCAAAACTCTTTCGCGTTGTGCAGAAATCTTCTGATTACTATCCGGCTTATCTTGCGCTCGGATACAGTTACCTCGCGGAAAACAATATCGAGTACGCCGAGAGTTACATCCGTAAAGCAATCGAAATCAATCCGGATTATGCCCAGGCTCACTTCCTTCTTGCTAATGTATTAGAAGGCCAGCAGAAGTATACCTTCGCTCTGGAGGAGTTGAGCGAAGTAGCCAGGATCGATCCTGACTATCCGGCGCTTGGACAGGCGCAAAATATTCTAAAATTGAAAGCGACGGAGCAATATTTAAACAAGGGCCGCGAGCTTGCAGAATCCAATCCTGAGGAAGCATTGAGATACCTCAAAGCGGCGCACAACATGGCACCGGAGGTTCCACAGATACCGGTGGAGATTGCCACAATTCTTTTGAAAGAGAACAACTGCCGGGAGGCCGCTGATTATTTGCGGATCGCGATCGAAAAATCTCCGGAGGATCTTGCCGTAAAAAATCAGCTCGCGGATTGTTTGTTTCAACTTCAAGACTATCAGCAAGCCAGAATTCTTTATGAAGAGATTGCGCTGCAAAAGCCCGGCGATACCGCTATCCAGCAGCGTTTGGACGATGTAAAAAAGCGAATCTTCATCGAAAATCTACCGGTGGAATATCAGAGCATTCCGAATTCTCCCGAGATTACGCGCGCTCAACTGGCAGCGTACCTCGCAGTAAACCTGGAAACGCTCCAGAAGTACAGATCGGAAAATCAACAAATCGTTGTAGATATCATTCAGCACTGGGCGCAAAATTACATTCAAAAAGTCGTGAGTCTCGGAATTATGGACGTCTATCCCAATCGTACTTTTCAGCCGAGTCAGCTGGTGACCAAAGTGGAGCTTGCAAAAGCTGCGTCGCGCATCCTGGAAATAGTCGAACTGAGCGGTCAAAAACAATTTCCGGTAAATCCTGATCTGGTGATTCCGGATATTCCGCCCGGTCATTTGTATTATCGTCTTGTCGCACGGCCGCTCTCATCAGAGGTCATCAGTCTGGATGCGGATGGACGCTTCCATGCTTCGCGCAGAGTATCCGGCGCCGAAGCAATGTCCGTGGTCAATAAACTCAAAGCATTAACGGAGTCTTTATGAAATACCGGTTTGCTCTTCTTCTATTACTTCTCTGTCAAATCGCTACTTTCGTTTTTTCGCAGGATGGGCGAATGGTCGCCGTTACGGCTGAACAGGATGTTGCTATTCAAAACGACGATGTGGCCGCAGCGCGTACCATCGCATTGTCCATGGCGGCGCGGGCAGCTGTCGAAAAAGCGTACGGGACCTTCATCCGGATAGAGGAGCTTCCCGAAGCACGAAAGATCATTGCCTCTGCGGCGGCAAAATTGAAGTTTCAAGTTCTGGCGGAACAACAAAGGAAGAATCGTTACTGGGTAAAGATTCAGGCAGAAGTCCTGGTTCCAGCGGAGTATGTAAGAAGCCAGCAGCCGGAACGCGAGAGGCTCGGCGATTCGATGAACAGCTTTGTTCAGAAATATCCGCAGGGAGAAGTAAATTGGGGCGAAGGTTTTATCATCGCTCATGGCAAAGGAGAGATTACGGATACAGGTCCGAATGGAGAAGACAAAGCCACAAGAGCGGCGGAAGTAGATGCGAGGGCGCATCTTTTAGAAATCATAAAAGACATTCCCTTGGATGACCGGAACAGAACAGGTCAAGAGCCACGAATGAGTTTTGCATTAGAGGGTTTTGTTCAAGGATCAGAAGTTGTGACGAAATCCAAAACAGGAACGACTGTGCACGTCACAGTTCAGGCTCCGGTCCGCGGAGTGAAAGGCTTAACGCTGGCTGTGCTCGGTTACTATACTCCACCGCCTCCACCTCCGGTAAAACAGCCGGTTCAGCCCGACAAGGAAACGCCTCCGGGCGCAGGAGCAGAAGCGAAAAAGTTTCCACTGTCAGACGCGCGCGCGTTTACGGGTCTGGTGATCGATGCCCGAAAGGTGCAAGCGAATGCTTCCCTCTTCCCGAAAATTCAAAATGAGAAGAAAGAAGAGGTGTACGCAGTCGGCCAGGTGAATAAAGAGGATTTGCAGAAGCGTGGAATGGCATCCTACGCTGTCGTATCGCGCGATGCATCTATTTCAAAACTGTTTCCGAAGGCGCTCGTCATTCGTGTGAGTTATCCTGCGCAAACTGCGCCGGCAAAAACACCGCGCAGACAGGGCGACAATCCCTTGATTCTCTCCTCCATCGCCGCGGACGGAAAGATGCAAACGAATCTCGTTCTGAATGAAGAAGACATGGCGAAACTCCAACAAATCGCAGCGGAAACAACTGTATTGAAGGAGTGCCGCGTCATAATCGTTCTTTCGGCAGAATAAACAAAGTAGCGCGGGGCGTCTCGCCTGCGGAGCTCTGGCAGCGAACATATTCCTCGTGCAACACGTAGCTAAAATATATATTGTATTTTAGTCAGGAGTTTGAAATGAATTCATCAACCGAGTATGAAGTACCGAACAGTTCCAGTGCAGGCGTGAAGGCTCTCACTGCTGGAGAACCGGAACGGATCAGAGAAAGGCTGATCCGTTATGCAAGAACGGTAATGCACTTTGCCCGTCTTTTGATTGGTCTTCTCATGGATTCGCGAGTCGACAAGAAAGTAAAGATTTTCGTAGGAGCAGTGCTCGCATACATTTTCGCTCCTATTGATTTCATTCCAGAGATTTTTAGCGGTCTCTTCGGAATGCTGGATGATTTCGTTCTCAGTGCTTTTGCTTTGAATGTGATCCTGAACTGGGTCGATCCTGCTATCGTTCGGTCGCATTGGGTCGGTGAAAAAGACTTGCTGGAAACGGTTCAAAAGGGGATGAAAAATGCCGAGGTTCTCGTTCCGGAACCGATTGTCAAAAAAATTCAGATGTGGATCGGAAGACATGTCGAAAAAGCGCTGGTGCCGGTAGAAACACCGAAAAAGAAACCCCGCAAGAAAAAAACGGATACAGTGCAGTAAGCCTTAGCAACACCGCAGAGACTCTGAGGCGCAAAGATAGGAAAAAATCTGTTTATTCTCTGTGTCTTACCGTCTCTGCGGTGCTTCTGATTCAGTTAGAAAAGATTGTGCAGCCGGAGTTGCTGGAAACGACGAACGCTTTCTTAAAAAGCTGGTAGATATCCATAAAAAACTGAAATTCCTTCAGCTCCACCTGTGTAGAAGCTCGTTGTTCTACTTCTTCTTCCATTTTTGTGAAATCTTCGGCGAGTTTCAAACTCGTGCGTGGCCCGAACACATTCCGCCTTTCGCACTGAATGAGCTCGTAGAATGGTTCGCCGGAAAAAGCATCGGGACTGCTCCAGACACTTTCTGCTTCAAATTCCAGAGCCGCACGGCACAACACTCTGCGCCAGCGGTCAAAGGTGGGAAAATCCAGCACAAAAGTTCCCTGCAGCGGACCTGCCAGATAATCACCCGGTGCAATTCCATCAGAGCGCTGCGTGATCGAATCAGGCTCAATCGTAAAATCAGCATTGATGCCTTCTCCCGGTATGATTTCCTGGTAATAGGTGACGCGCAGCATATCATCCATGGTTTCCATAATTTAACCAATCTGTTGATGCTTTACAAATTTTTTATACGCATGCATCAATCGTTTTGTAACTGGCCCCGGCACGACCGAAAACTCTTTGCCATCCACCTGTCTGACAGGAAGAATCTCTTTGGTCGTGCTTGTTATGAAACATTCATCACCCTGTAGCAGCTCCCGCGGTGTGAAATGCGCTTCTTCAAACGGAACGTTTTCTGCGGCCGCAAGGTCCAGAGTCAACGCTCGTGTTACACCTTCCAGCAAACCGGCTTCCGGCGGCGGAGTTTTCAATTTTCCGTTTTGCACGATGAAAATATTGCTTCCGGTTCCTTCGGCTACATTCCCCGCCATGTTGCAAAGAATTCCCTCAAACGACCCTTCCTTCTTTGCCTGAACATATGCAAGAACATTGTTTAAAAGATTGCTGCTTTTGATTTTTGGATTCAGAGTCGTGATGTCGTTGCGGCGCACCGATACAACCGAAACCTTGATGCCAGTTTCATAGAATTGCGGGGAGGGAGGTTCCAGCGGAATTACAATGATTACGTAGCTCGGCTGTTTGCTGAGATTCACATCCAGACCAATCCTGCCTGCGCCGCGCGTGACAATGATCCGGATGTAGCATTCCACGTTAGAAGAGGCTTCCACCGTTCTGCTGACTTGCCGCGAAAACTCCTGCAGATCCACCGGTAATTCCATGAACAGCATGTTTGCTGAGTTCACCAAACGCTGCAAATGACGATCCATTAAAAATGGCTTCCCGCCATACGTACGCAGTGTTTCATAAATGCTATCGCCGAAAAGAAACCCCCGATCGAAAACCGAAATTCTGGCTTCCGCTGCCGGGAGCAGTTTTCCATCAATATTGATCACTTGTTCCATAAGATCTGATTCTACACTTTCCTTGTTTTCCAGTGACCACGCTTGAACAGGATTGCGCTGACAACCGCAAGAGTGGAAAAGGCAATCGTGATCGCGAGAAAGACTCCGGTTGGCCCGAAACCAAAGGTCCTTGCGAGCAACCATCCGAGAGGAACTTCCCACAGCCAGAAACAAAACAGGTTGATGCGAGTGGGAGTTGCTGTATCTCCTGCGCCGTTAAAAGCATTCGTCAAAACCATTCCGTAGGCGTAAAAGATAAATCCGAAGCTTACGATGCGAAGGCATAGAATCGCGTAAGGCATGGCCGTCGGATCCGTTGTAAAAATCGCAATAATCGGTTCTGCGAGAAGAATGAAAAGCAATCCGATGCTACCGAGAAAGTAAAAATTGAACTTGCAAGTTATCCAGACGGATTTTTCAGCGCGATCCGGCTTGCCGGCGCCGAGGTTTTGTCCGACAAGTGTGGCTGCAGCGTTGCTCATACCCCAGGAAGGAAGCAATGCGAAAATGATGATGCGGATTCCAACGGTATACCCTGCAACTGCTGCGCTGCCAAAACCGGAAAGAATCCGGATCAAACCAAGCCAGCTGGTTGTTCCCACCAGCGATTGAATAATTCCGGTGCCGGAGATTCGAATCATCGAACGAATAACGGACGTGTCCAGTTTCAAATGTTCCCGGCGGATCTGAATGCGGCCATGACCTCGAATCAACTTGCTCAGTTGGTACAGAACGCCCGTTCCACGTCCGATATTTGTGGCGATTGCCGCTCCCGTAACTCCGAGCTCAGGAAAGGGACCGAGACCGAAAATAAAACAAGGACCCAGCGCAATGTTGATGGCATTTGCAAACCAGAGTACGCGCATTGCGATGGCTGCATCGCCGGCTCCGCGAAAGATTGCATTGATCAAAAACAAAAAGACAATCGTTGCATTTCCGGCAAACATCATGCGCGTATAGCCGGCGCCTACGCGAATCACTTCCTGGGAAGCGCCCATCAAACCGAGCAGTTGCGGCGCGAAGAATCCACCAAAAATCGCGATGGGCACAGAAACAGCAACTCCAAGAAGGATCGCCTGAACCGCCGCAATTGCAGCGCCATCCGGATTCTTCTCTCCGGTTCGCCGTGCCACGATCGCGGCTGCACCCATGCACAGTCCGATTGCAATCGAGTACAGGATCGTCAACATCGCTTCTGTTAACCCAACCGTTGCCATAGAGGCCGGACCCCGGCGGGAAACGAAGAAGATATCGACAACCGCAAAAATCGATTCCATGAAAGTTTCCAGAACCATCGGCACAGCCAGCAGAAGCACAGCTTTCCCCATCGGAGCCTCTGTGTAATCGTGCGAATGGCTTCCGCGAACTGCTTCGCGCAAGTCAGACCACAGTGTCGACGTTGTTTCGGCCATAATGGAATCCCCTATGATATACGAGTACTACTGACGTTGAACTTCTTGTTTTTTTAGAAGGATTTTCGCAAAAGGATATTAAACCGCAGAATATCGAACAAAGGAACTCCGAACCGCAGAAGT
>JAKEFK010000108.1 GCA_022616075.1 bacterium | reverse complement strand
TTGGTGGACCGTCTGGTTGCAACTGAGTAGATGGAGGACCTTCAGGCAACATCTGGGTAACTGGTGGACCTTCGGGTAATAACTGACTGCCTGGCGGACCCTCCGGCTGGAGCTGAGTTGATGGCGCACCGTCAGGTGTTAACTGAGTGATTGGCGGACCATCCGGGGCTAAGCGCGTTGGTGGTCCATCCGGAACCAGTTGAGAGACTGGCGGACCATCGAGTTGCAACTCCGTAATGGGGGGACCCTCCGGTTGTAATTGCGTGAACAGATCATCGAAAAGCTCCCGTACAGGCGGACCTTCCGGTTGCAGCTGTGTATTTGGTGGACCGTCAGGTGCCAGATTCGTGTTAACAAATGCAAACGGATCGACGTTCCACAACTGACCTAAAGTTTGGGCAATTCCTTGACCGCCAAATAAATTGTTCGATAAAGCGGCAAGCCCATCGCCCACATTGAATCTGGGATCCTGCAAAATCTTGAGCAATTCGTTTGCTGGAATCTCGTTTTGACTTTTGAGGAATGAAACAGGATCCGGAAAACTCGCAGCCGGCATCGGTTGAACATTCGCAATTTCTTGCGACTGAAATTTGACCGGTGAAAACGATTCGTACGCGCTTTCCAGGCCGCCAATACCCGTGGCCTCAGCGGAGCGGCTGATTCCTGTCGCGACAGCGTCAAGCCCTGTTGAAATTTCATTCGTTAATGTTGGGAAGGAGTGACCTAGAATTTGCATCGTTACACCTCCTTATTTACCGGCAGGCTTTCCCATCAGTTGATCCAGGCGCTTTTTTTCCGCCGTGATTGCGCTGACTCCGTTTACTTTCGCAAGCTTTAAAGCTTCCTGCGTCATTAAGATCAACATTCGGGCGCGATTCGCTGCCGGGTGCTTTTTGCCTGGATCCAGCTCAGTCGCCTTCTTGAAATCCTTGGCGGCCTGCTCGAATGCTCCGAGCTTCAAACACACCTCCCCGCGGTTCGTCAGCAGATTCACGTCTTTTTCAAAAATATTCAGTGCCATGTCATACCATTCGATGGCTGCCTCATATTTCTCTTCTTTCTGATTGATCGCTCCCAGAATTCCGTGCACGTAAGGGTTTCTTGCATCTAAGAGAGCCAGTCCCTCAAAAATATTTCTTGCATCTTTTAGGCGGCCCTGTTCAAACCATTGGTGTCCGGTTACAAGAAGCGACGCAACTTGTTTCGCATTGATATCAAATAATTGGGCGAAGGTTAATTCACCCTTCCTGAATTTTTCTACTTTTTGCTTATCGAGTTTTGCCATCTTTATATTTCCTACCTTGTCATCGTCAGCAAGTGGTGAATTGAGCAAGGTGTATGCCAGGTACGGATGTGGTTCGGTTGAGTTTCTGAACATTCTCGGGAAAAGGTTGATGTCAGGTAATTTCGCCTTTATGTTCAAATGCTCTTGTTTGTCGCAACTTCGCGAAACGATTCGCGGTTTTGCTATAATGGCGGCAAAGCATGGCTCCCGCTCTTCATGCGATCACCGGACCACTCAAAGGGGTGACGATTCCGTTAACGGATGAGGATCTTACGGTTGGCCGTGACACATCCAATCATCTGCCCATCGCAGATCTGCATCTTTCCCGCAGACACTGTGTAATAAAAAAGGAAATGGAGGATTACAAAATCGTCGATCTCAGCAGCTTGAATGGAGTGTTTGTAAATAGCATTCCGGTTCGGGAGAGAGTTCTGCGTCATGGCGATCGCGTTGAACTGGGGGCGTCACTTTTCTTTTTCCTGACTCATGAGGAAGCGATTCCTTTAGAAAACGAACTTTCGGGTGAAGCGATGGCCGCGGGCCCCACAGTTACGATGCGATGGGATGAGAGTATGAATCGCATCTACGATATGAGTGAACTAAATCTCCTTCTCAAGATCAGCAGCGCAGTCGCAGAAACTCAGGATATGGGATCACTGGCCAGGAAACTCCTGGCTGTCGTGTTCGAAGTCGTTCCATGCGATCGGGGAACTTTACTGGCGATCCAGGAAAATTCCGATAATCCCATTTCTGTTTGGCGGCATTCCAGAATGCCCGAAGCTCAGTCCTCTACTGTGAGCCGCCGGATAGTCGATCAAGTGGTCCGTGAAAAGATTGGGGTGTTGGTCGATGTTCAGCAGACCGATCTGACCGGAACTCAGGAAAACATCTCATCGCTGATTTGTGTCCCCTTTGTTGTGCAAGACCGCACACTGGGGGTTCTTTATCTGGACACAGTGGGTTCGACAGTGCCATTGAACAGGGCACACCTTCAATTGTTGAATGCGATTGCAGGAGTCACTGCACCGGCCATCAAGAATGTCAGCGACATAGAGTCTTTGAAGGAAAAGAGTCGTCAGTTACAGGGAGAGATCCAGTGGGAACGCCGGCTTGTCGGTGAGAGTTCCGCCATGCAAAAAGTGTTTCGGATGATATCGAAAATTGCCGGCGCAGATACCACCGTTTTGATTTATGGGGAGAGCGGAACTGGAAAGGAATTGGCGGCAAGATCGATCCACTCTCACAGCCATCGCGCGGATGGTTCCTTTGTTGCGATCAATTGCGCGGCTCTTCCGGAAGCGTTGATTGAAAGTGAATTGTTCGGCCATGAAAAGGGCGCCTTTACCGGAGCGATTTCCCAAAAGAAAGGAAGACTGGAAGTGGCAAACGGAGGAACTCTTTTTCTGGATGAGATCGCTGAGTTATCTCCTTCCGTTCAGGCCAAGATGTTGAGAGTTTTGCAGGAACGGGAATTTGAGCGTGTAGGTGGGACGCGCCCGATCCGGGTGGACATCCGATTGATTGCTGCTACGAATAAGAATCTTGAAAGGGCGGTACAGGAGCAAAAGTTCCGGCAGGATTTGTATTACCGGCTGAATGTCGTTTCATTGGAAATGCCACCTCTTCGCGAGATGGCGGATGATATTCTTCTTCTGGCGCGCTATTTCCTCTTCAGATTCAGTCAAAAACTGCCACGGAAAGTCCGCTCAATCTCGCCGCAGGCACAGGAATTCCTGATGAAATACGATTGGCCGGGCAACGTCCGGGAGCTTGAAAACATCTTAGAACGTGCGATGTTGCTTGGCTCGACCGAGTCCATTTTGCCGGAAGACTTACCGGAATTACTTCTGGCCGGGAAACAGGAAAAAGGATCAATATCGCGTTATCATGAAACTGTGAATGAGTGCAAAAGGGAACTGGTCCTCAAAGCGTTTGAAGGCACCAATCAGAATTATAACGAAGCCGCTTCCAGATTGGGAATCCATGTTTCGAACCTCTACCGGCTTGTACGGAATTTGAAACTCGAGAATCTTCTAAAAAAGTAGTAGGACGCTTTTAAATGCAAGAGGCACGCCTCGAACAAGCCCGCAAAATTTTCCAGCACGCGCAGCAATGCGATACAGGTGCGAGAAGCGCCTATCTGGACGAGGCTTGCGCCGGTGATCCCGAATTGAGAAATACGGTCGAGCTGATGATGGTTTCTCAATTGGATACGATGGCACAATTTCGATCCGCTCCTGAACAACTGAAAAGCGATCGCATCGGTCCTTATACGATGATTCGCAAGCTGGGGCAAGGCGGAATGGGCGCTGTGTATCTTGCTGATAATCCGAACAGCGATCTTTACAGACACGTGGCGATAAAAGTAATCCGGCGTGGAATGGATAGTGAAGAGGTCCTTCAGCGTTTCCAGAAGGAGCATCAGATACTGGCAGCTCTTGATCATCCCAATATCGCGAGTCTGATCGATGCCGGAACGACCAGCGATGGCCTTCCTTATTTTCTGATGGAGTATATTTCAGGCGAGCCGATTGATTCTTACTGTGATAATCGCAAGCTTGAAGTAGAGGACCGGCTAAAACTTTTTCGTGTCGTTTGTTCAGCAGTTGAATATGCGCATAAGAAACTGGTGGTCCATCGCGATTTGAAACCGGCGAATATTCTGGTCACTTCGCAAGGCGTACCCAAGTTGCTGGATTTTGGTATTGCGAAACTACTAGATCCGGCCGAAGGTGTTGCAACAACCGGCCTGACGGCAACAGGTCTTCGTGTGATGACACCTGATTATGCAAGTCCCGAACAAGTGCGTGGTGAACCGATCACGGTTAGCTCCGACATTTACGCGCTCGGTGTAGTTCTGTACCAGCTCCTTAGTGGACAACGACCCTATCTGCTGAATCAGTTCAATCCTCTGGAAATGGTTCGAGTAGTTTGTGAAACGGAACCAAAAAAACCAAGCTCTGTTGCTTCCTCCAAAGAGTTGCAGAATAGCTTGAAAGGTAACCTCGACAATATTGTTTTGATGGCTCTTCAAAAGTATCCCGCGTTACGGTACTCCAATGTTCAGGAGTTTTCAGAAGACATTCGCAGGCATCTGGAAGGTACTTATGTAGCAGCGCGCACTGCCATGGCCCGTTACCGAGTGAAACAATTTGTTCGAAAGCGGGCAAAGTTACTGCTTGTATTCGCGCTCATCGCAGGCATCCTTGCTTCCTTCGTGTTGTTCCGGTCGTCATTCAAAAGTATTGCTCCGACAAACCAGATTCGAAGTGTTGCAGTGCTTCCTTTTCAACCGGTTTCCAGCATGAAACGCGATGAATACCTGGAGCAGGGAATTACAGATGCGTTGATTACCAGATTAAGCGGGCTGAAAAACGTTCTGGTTCGTCGTGGTGGAACGCCGGATCAGTATGCGAAGCTAAAACGGGATGCGATTGGTATTGGACGCAAACTGAATGTGGAAGCTGTACTGGAGGGGAATATTCAGCAAAGCGAGAGCCAGCTTCATGTAATGGCGCGGTTGATACGGATCAGCGATGAGCAGGTCCTGTGGAGCGGCAGTTATGACGCGCCTTTCAGTGCAATCCTTGCACTGGAAGAACTTATTTGCCAGGAGGCTGCAAAGGCATTGACCACGCTCAGCAACGAAGAGAAAAAAATGTTAGTTGAGCGCGAGACAACAAACGTCGCTGCATACCAATCCTATCTCAGGGGAATGTATTCTTGGAACCAGCGAACAACGGAAGGATACGAAAAGGCTCTACAACATTTCCAGGAAGCGATTCACGAGGATCCACGCTTTGCCCTTGCATATGTCGGAACGGCAAATGCGTACAGTTTTCTTGCAGAGTACACTCTTCCACGGCCCGAAGCTATGTCAAAGGCTAGGGCTTATTTGCAAAAAGCGATCGCCATCAATCCGGATCTTGCCGAAGCTCATAATGCTCTAGCGCTGATCAAGATGAATTACGACTGGGATTGGGCGGGAGCCGAAAAAGAATATCTCAGCGCCATTGCTTTGAACCCGGACTATCCCACGGCTCATCACTGGTACGGCGAGTTTCTAACGCTGATGGGTAGATCCGATCAGGGAATCAGGGAAGTGAAACGCGCATTGGAGCTTGATCCTCTCTCCTTGATCATCAACACGGATTTGGCAAGGGGCCTACTTTTCGCTCGCAAATACGACCAGGGTATCGCTCAACTTAAAAAGACACTTGAGATGGATCCTGGTTACGTAAAGGCGCGTATATGGCTTGGAAGGGGTTATAGATACAAAGGTATGTACAAGGAAGCCATTTCAGAGTTTCAGTCCCTGGTAGCTCGTGATCAATCTTTGGAAGCTTTAGCGGAGCTCGGTCTAACATACGGAATGGCAGGCAAACGGGCGGAGGCTAAAAAAATTCTTGCGCAGCTGATGGAAGAGTCAAAGCACCAAAGCGTTGATCCAGGCCTTTTTACTACAGTATATGTAGGATTGGGAGATGCGAATAAGACATTCTACTGGCTGGAAAAGCAATATGCCGAGCGGTCCGTGGGCTTGATAGCCTTGAAATCAAACCCGCATCGTCCTCCTCTCATTTTCTCTGACCCGCGATTTCCCGATCTGATGCGGCGCATCGGTTTTTGAACCAGTTGGCAGGATACTGAGCTATTTCAAATGCTATGGCTTGTTGATGGTCTTCCCATGAAGGCCTGCAATTGTTGTTGGCTGAAGGCTTAGCTGTTCGATCTTCTTGTAGAAATGGCGTGTTGTTTCATTTTCCGGGTACTCTCCTTCGTTTATCATGTCTGATTGGTAAAGAATTTTTTCATCCGGCAGGTACACGATCAACATTTGCGTGCTGTGCGGTGTAGGGCCGATATCGTAGATCACGATCTGATGATGAGAATCTTGAATGACTCGTTTTCCATTGACCGGTTCGATGACAGGCTTCACAGCGTTTTTGTAAAGACGGTCCGGATTGAGCCGAAACGGCGCTGCCGTAATTTTTTCGATCAACGGAACTGAACCGGAACCTGTCAAAATCGTGCATCCTTCCGCGATATAAGTACGAATACCACCCAGATGATCGCTGTGATGATGGCTTTGAATGAGATAACGCACCGGCTTCCCGGGTGCGAGCTCGCGAATTTTCTGCAAAACGCTTTCCGAAACTTCGCTACTGACCGGAGCTTCGGCAACCAAAACGAATTCATCAAACGTTACCACCAACACATTGTATGACCACTGGTACGTGGAACCGTTGACGTTTTCCAAAAGATAAACATCCTTAGCCAGATTTTGAACACCGAAAGTCTTGCGATAGGAGTAGTCCGCTGTGGAAAAGCCCGAAGAAAGATCAAAGTCCTCCGGTTCAAAATCAAAATCAGTGGTGATGTTTTCGAAACTGTAGATGTTTTGAATCAAACCATGCACTTGATTGCGACTGGTCATAATCAGCTTTTCTGGGACCAGGAGTGTTCCGGCTTTTCTGTACGAAACGAATTCGAGCTCTCTGATTCCATCACCGTAGACGCCCATCGGAAGGAGTTGCCAGCTCTTTCTAATGAGGTAGGTTTTCGGATCGATCGAATGAGTCGTAACCTGTCCAGAAGATGTTGAGAAAGAAACCGTGGAGGGGTTGATCAAACGCAAGGAAGCGCGATTCTGAAGGGCCTGAAGAACAGTTCTGTGAGGAAAAAGGAATTGAACGACCCACGGTTCGCCGTTAACCTCCCTGTACGATTTCAGATGAGGATTCACAGAGTAGCCTTTGCCGTTTTGCAGAAATACATGGTCGGTAAAAACAAAATCTCCGGCGATGGAGGTATTTGTGCGCGCCGAGAGTCGGTGAGATTTCTGATCCATCTTGAGATCGATCCGTAGAGGATAGTGCTCGAAAGGAGCGATCGCATTCAGCGACTGGCCTTCACTCACAAAATTGCTTTTCACTGTCAGTGAGAGTTTTAGATTATCTTCCGTTCCGTAAGCGTTCAGGGATTTTTCCAAAAGATTAATCGCTTGCTGGTTGGATTCTTCCAGATCTGCAAGTTCATTCCGCGAAGCAAACAAAGCAAAGAAGATCATAGTTACAAGTAGAATGGGTTGTGCGAATCGTAACGAACGCATAATTAGTAAACGATCCACTTGAAGTGTATCCCGAATTCTTGCTGCGCGCCAAAAGGAATCAGGCGATTCCTGGAAACCGGCGCCAGCGCGTTTTTTCATCGACGCCGCCAAGGGGCCAGGTCGCCAAGATCGAAAAGAAAGGAGCTTGCTGTTAAGGTTTCGGTTACCAAGCTGATTTACAAAATGCTGATTCGGGCGGCAAACTGATGAAGCGTGCGCGGGGAAGGCTCTTCGGAATCTTCTGAAAACTCGCCGTTAAATTTTCCGTGAAGATATTCCAGGGAAAGATAAATATTTTTAGCTGCGTGCCAGGTGGCTCCTATTCCTGTTTTGAATCGGGGTTCATCTTTGAATTCGTTGCTTCTTTCGTAGCGCAGGGCCAGTTCCAGTTCGTTTTTGGGATAGTAAGCCAGCTCAAGATTCCATGCGCGGGGTCGGTTTTGTCCGGAGTCGAGTTCTTCAAATGAGCTGAGCGCATAAACAAATTCGGCCGTAACTTCAAAAGGACCGTAACCAACCAACCCGTATCCGCTAAGCGCCCCAACCCGGTTTTCGTATCGGTGATTACTATCGTTCAAGAAACGTTCTTGCGAATCAGCCAGATCGGACAGGTAACTGATTGCAAAAGTTCCAAAGTCGAAGGGAGAGCACTCCGCAGAAAATCCCCAATCCAGACTGGAACCGCCTGACTCCTCTTGCACGGCGCGTCCTTTATAAACAAAGGTAGAAAGATCAAGCCTGGCGTTCGGTGTATAGGACAGCACGACTCCCGCATCCCGCGTTTCTCCAAACTCCAGCATCGGTCCGGTCACGAAATGGCTGAAATATTCGCCAAACGGCACGTACAATTTTCCAAGCTCTACATCAAAATCGCCTGCTTTCATGATGAGAACGGCTTCATCCAGTATGTGTTCGTTGCCCGCGATGTCGTATTCATAGATCAGTTCAACTTTTGCCCATGAAGAAGGAACCATTTCCAGACCCAGTTGAAGCGGCGCCGAAAATTCATCTTCCTGAGCGCGCGACTCATCGCGCAGTCTGAATCCTTCGTAAATGTATTCAGACTCAAACAGACCTGTGAGTACCACGCCGTCCGTAATTTTGAACTTCAAACCGGCGCTTCGTCTCTCTTCCCGGGTCCTATAGCTGCGGGCCTCTTCCTCTTCTTCGCCGGTCGAAACTTCTTCCTGCCCAAAGACAGGGCCAACGGCGAGTAGAGTCGCAAGGATTGCAACGAACCAGTAGCTCATCAATTCACTTCTGAAATTTTAACCTGACTTTCAAAAGTGTAATCAGCGAGGTTCAATACCGAAGCGGCCGAATAGTTAACAATTACAACACGCGGAAGAATTCTTCCCGATCAAAACCCGCGCTTCATCCGTAAATGTTGTTTTTGTCAACAAAGCCGTTAAGCCGGATAGAAAGTTGTTGCTCGTCAAGCTTAGGGCCGAAATGTGCCTTATTTGATCTCTGGCACATTACTTGAATACGTATCTGACTGCAGCGGAGCCCTAGGAAGATGAACCCACGCAAGCAAGTTCTGAAAATGGCAGGGCCTTGAATAGGAAAAAATGACAAGGGACGAAAAGCTACTCTTAATTGGGAGAATGGGGGAGCGTTTTGCCATAGTCCAGAGGAATCAGGATCTTTTCCCTGTATTCAAGACCGAACTTCAGGAGGTGATCAAGGCTCTCTTTCGTTCACAAGGGAACGAAAAAAGAGCTTTCCTGGAACAATTAGAAGTGTTGAGCCCGTCGACTTCTAATCAATATATGGACTCATGGTTGGAGACTCTCGGCAAACATGTCCAGGGTGATCCAACAGAAAATCGCAAATGGAAGATCCTCGTCTTGATCCTGATTCCCGGGGCTCTCGTTTTAGTTTGGGCTGCCTTCGTTAGACCAGAAAAGGAGGCTGTTGTTTCAACCTATAGTGGAATAGTTTTGGATGCAAGCAATGGAAAGCCTGTGATGGAAGCGAAAGTCAGGCTCGAACACGATCAGGCTCCTAAGGAGGCTGATAGCGACAGCAACGGGAACTTTACGTTCCAAGCGCTCAATGCAAAAAAAGGAAGCGAAGCTCTGATTTCCATTTCTGCGGAGCGCTATGAATCTTTGCGTCAAAAGATAAAGTTCGGGGAACCGTCCATCCGATTCGCCTTGACTCCTTTACTGGTGGACTACAAAGGAAGGGTAGTTGATGAAAAAGGCAAAGGGATTCGGAATGTGCGAGTGAGATTGAATGTTGAGGGTCTGACTCCTCTTCAAACAACAACCAATCCTGAAGGAAATTTTACATTTCTTAATATAAAGGGAGAATCTGCTGAAATTAGATTTGAAGCCGAAAAATATCTTCCGCTTACATTAAACGTTATTCCGTCCGAAAAAGAAGAACAATTTCAACTTTCCGGAACGCCTCCGGAATTGCTAAAGATTGAATTTGTAGATAGAACGATCGGATTGGAACAAATCGATAAGAAGAATAAGTCCGTGCATCTGCTGCTCGACGGAGCGACGCTGGAGCTGCCGGAAAAGGGGAAATTTGTGTTGAGTGTTCATACTTTGGAGCTGAAAAACAGAGCCAGAATCGTGATGAAAGGAAGCAATCTAATTTTGGAAGCAAAGAAAATCGATTCATCTGGTGGGCGTATCGACACCTTTTTATCCGAACCCCCGAATGCTGGAATCTCTGAACGCGGGAAGGAGGGAAAAGATGCGGGAAGCCTAACGCTCGCCTATGTATCCGAAATTACAGGATCCTTAATCATCAGCCTTCACGGTCAGGATGGCGGTCGTGGTGGTGCCGGACGACCTGGCTCTAAAGGCGCACCGGGTAAACGAGGAGAGAACGCTATGGATGGTCTGATGGAATGTAAACGAGGGGGTGGTGATGGTGGACGGGGAGAGCCCGGAGGACCAGGAGAAAACGGTTATCCTGGCGGCAATGGCGGAAACGGCGGAGATTTGATTCTTCACCGACTGCTACCGGAACTGTCAAAGCTCATTAAGTTTCAATCGGATGGAGGAAAAGGAGGACCGGGCGGTTTCGGAGGCGAAGGTGGCCCGGGTGGTCAGGGCGGAGAAGGAGGTAGTGGATCAGCATGGTGTAGCGGCGGCCACCATGGTCCACACGGCTTCCAAGGGCCTCCCGGACAAAATGGACCGGATGGGAATTCAGGTTTGGCAGGAAAGATTCGTACCAGAACCGCTGCATCCTATTAGGAATCAATATGGCCGACGCTAAGGAAGGTAAAGGTTCGTTTCTGATGATCCTTCTTTTAGCTCTTTATTCTTTTTTCATGAATATTCCCGTTTCGGGCAGACCTGAAGGCGAAACGGAGAGCAATATGAAGTTGGATATTTCTCCATCATCATATGAAAGTGATCTGCAACAGCTTCTGAGAGAATATTGGACATTTCCTCCTTCGTTCGACACGGATTCAGGAGCACAAATCAATTTCCTGATCGCTTTGCTCCCCGATCCGCAGGATGCCCACGCCGGTTGGCTGTTTGATCCTTTTCTTGATTCGATTCAACGCGCGGTCGAATCGAGCGGATATGTCCTGGATCGTTATAAAATTCCGTGGAAGCGACTAACCGAAAAAGAAAAGTCAAAGGATTCCATACCACAATCCTCAAACATCGAACATCGGAATAAGCCAGGTGTCGTTCTTTTTCGCGATCAAAAAGATCCAAATCAACTGTTGGCGTTATTCCTGGTGGGAGAAAGTCCTACTTCAGGGCTTCATAAAATCGCTTTTCTAGCGGCTTTAAACGAAATTGAACGTTATAAAGGTAATTCTCAATTCCTAATAGTCGGTCCTAGCTTTTCAGGAACCGCCGGTTCCATCTCGATTGCAACCAGGGCATGGCTGGCTTCCAGGATTTCTTATCATGCTCTGTTGATCGATCCACTGTCAGCGATATTTGAGGCAGTGCGGAATATAGATTTCGCCACAGGAATCAATATCAACATCATTTCGGGGAGCGCTACGAGCATCGATAAAGCTCGGTTCGAACGATCATTTCCTCCTCCTTTGAACGTTTATTTTCGCACTACAACTATCAGTGATAGAACTTTAGTTTCAAAGTTTCTGATATACCTTGCCTCTACATATCAATCGGCTCTGGAGCGTAAAAAAGTGGCAATGCTCACGGAAGCCAACACCGAATTTGGGAACTCCATTCAGGACATCACGCTGGATCAAGTCCTTATGGGTACCTTCGAGGACATTTCCCTTGAACAGGTTCGCCCGAGCCTGGAAGATGCGGGAAGAATGAAACATGTCTCGGAAACAAAAGAGTTGCGCCGTTTGAAATTGATAGAAAGGATAATTAGACAAAGATCCGCTCAGCCTGCTTCCGGCCTGTTGGATCTGGAATTCTACCGGGAATTAACAAAGAAGCTTTTTGGTAAGGAAATTGAAAAGGAAAAGTTGGAATCGTACTCCAAGCTTCAAGAGAGCATGGAGTTTATCCAGCTGCCCTTTCCCATTCATACGGCACACGTGCGAACCGCTCATGAAAAAGAAAGAGTAAAGAAGGGCGAATATGATACGAAAAGTAAGGAGATTACCAAACCCGGACTTGGTCTATCGTTAGAAGAAGAAGGGGATCCTTCTGACCTTATACCCTCGCTGGCGCCTGATATGGTTTCCAGAATATCGGATGAAGTGATTGCCGACATTCTAACCACAATTGCTCGTGAGGAAGTTCGTTACGTAGGTATTTTCGCAACGGATACCAGGGATAAGATTTTTCTTGCCCGGCAGGTGCAAAGCTATTCTCCAAACGTACGGATTTTTACAACAGATTCGGACATTCTCTATGCTCATTCGAACGTAACACAATATACCAAAGGGATGATAGTCGTCTCCACATATCCTTTGATGAATTTAAATCAAAGCTGGACAGGTGGTCCTGCAGGTGTGACAGCGGAGTCGCGTTTGCAGTTTCCGTCCGGATCCGCTCAAGGTGTTTACAACGCAACCATCGCTATTTTAAGAAAAATCGGCAGGGACGGACAGCTTCTAGAGTATTCGTTGCCTCAACCTCTAGATTCTTTAGATAAAAGCGACGCTTCCTTTTCGCGGCAGGGGGCGCCCCCCGTTTGGATCAGTGTCGTCGGGAACGGCGGGGTATGGCCGATACGTTCGCTCACGCATAGCGATTCACAAATGTTTGGATCTACACAAGAAATCAGGAAAAGTGGAAAACCGACAATACCGGTGCATTACTTCCTGGAGATTTTGATTTTGCTGATTGCTCTATTCTCTTTGGCTCACTGCCTGGGTCTGATGGATCGGTGGAAAATTCTGAAAGCGTTTTGGATAAATTCTCCATGGAAAGAAAGAGCGGAGCCAAACCTTTGCGTCCTTGTCCTTTTTTCTTTAATGCTGGCATGCAATATTGCTTTGTTCAGGATTTCCTTGATCGCTTCCTCCGATATTCTTCGGTGGCAAAGCCTGGTCTCCTGGATCAGCATCGCAGCGACTCTTTGGACAACCTGTCAAATTGCTGCAACATGGTTTCTAGCGACCCTTGATTCAGAAGATGCCAATCATCCCCTTAAAGAGCGAATGGTGCGCATCTTTTTCCAGTTCCTGATTCCCGCAGGTCTCTTTTTTTACGTTTGGATAAAAGCGCAAGAATGGAGCAGGCACAACTGGGATCATGTCTATTTTTATTTGCGTGCTTCAAATCCACTCAGCGGTCTTTCACCTGTAATTCCGCTTCTATTTCTTGCAGCATCCTTTTACCTCTTCGTGTTGCTCCACTTGAAACGCTTGTATCTTTTAAGAACATTCAATATGGGTGAAGAGTTGGAGAATCTTGATGTTCTTGCCCGTGGAGGGCTTGGCCGGCTGGCAGGAAAAACAAACAGATTGCTCAGATCTTCCGCATTGACTCCTCCTTTTCTGCGAGAGCTACTCCGCTTCGCCAGACTCCTCATAAAGCGAGCGCGACTTCTTTTGACCCAACGGCTGCTGCGATGGAGTTTTCATCATCCCGGGGCGCGCACGCCCAATCTTCTATTGTTTGAAAGTAGCCGTGGTGAACAGAAATTAGAGGAACGCCAGCAACGTGACGAAGAAATTATGGCGAGACTGAAAGACATTTCATCCAGACTCAAAACACTTCAGGATCAAATTGAGGAATTAACCTTCAAATCACGACTTGAATTATGGTACTTTTTGCCGATTCTCTTTGTGGTCGTGTGTTTTCCAGGAGTCCACGTGTTTCGAAGGTTCCTGCCCACCTTTGACGGTACATGGTTTGATACAACATTTCTGATTGCTCTCCTGGGCTCCTACATTTTTGTGCTGATTTCCTTAATCAAGTTTTTTGTGTTATCGAGATATATGAAGAAAGTGATGGAGCGCCTTGCCGCACATCCGATTGTGGAAGCATATTCACGTCTGCCTTCAACTATTTCTACCGCGCTCGGAGGAAGGCTTTACATTCAGAGACCCACTTTGCTTCAACTTTATGCTCCTGCGACTCTATCGAAATCTCTCTATCCATCTTCAGAGATAGAAACAATCCTCAACCAGGAGCTAGCGCGAGAACCAATCGAAGATGAGTGGTCGACAGGACAAACTAGCGAAGAGTTGTTACGGTCGTATAAAAAGACTCTGGAGCTGAGAGGTTCGATCCTCGGTCCACTTACGGGCAAACCATGGAATGCACGAGCGGAAGAATTCCTCGCATTGAGGGTCGTCTTTGTGCTACGGGAAATCTTCATGCATTTGAGAAATTACCTGATGTACGCTACTGCCGGATCGCTCCTTATGCTTTTTGCCGTCAATTCTTATCCTTTTCAACCGAAACGCTTGCTGATGGTTATTTTGTCTGTTTTGACGGTTGTAGTGATTTCTACAGCGCTTGCTGTGCTGATTCAAATGAACCGGGACGAAATTTTGAGCCGGATCTCGAAAACTTCAGTGAACAAAATTTCGTGGGATCGATCCTTTGCATCCCGTTTACTGATGTATGTCGTTCTCCCGTTGGTCACCCTTTTTGCCGCGCAATTTCCGGAAGTGGGTGGATTTTTATTATCCTGGCTGGAGCCAGTTCAGAGGGCCCTCCGCTAGTTTGACGTTGTTAACTTGACTTTCAAAAGTGTAATGCTTCGGAAAGGATCGCATCATTTTGCGCCTCTACTATGTTGTTATGAGAATCCTGGTGGTGGAGGACGATGACAAGATCGCCAACTTTATCATGAGAGGATTGCAGCAGGCAGGGATGGCCGTTGACCGGGTGAGTGATGGCGAAGAAGCATACTATTTTGTGATGAACGAAAACTATGATGCCGCCGTTGTTGATCTCATGCTCCCCAAGGTTGACGGTCTTACATTGATTCGCCGCATGCGCGATAAGAAAATCAAAACACCTGTAATCATTTGCAGCGCGAAACGATCCGTGGATGATCGTGTCAACGGCCTTCATTCGGGAGGAGATGATTATCTTGTAAAGCCGTTTTCCTTCTCCGAACTTCTTGCGCGAGTCCAGGCGTTGATCCGCCGGAGCAGCAATACACCTGAGACGCACAAACTGTCCGTTGGAGATTTGACAGCGGACGTTCTAACTCGAGAAGTGAAACGTGGCGAGGATCAGATCGAGCTTCAACCGCGCGAGTTTGCATTGCTGGAATACTTGATGCGCAACTCCGGTCGTGTAGTTTCGAAAGCTATGATTTTGGAACATGTTTGGGATTACAATTTCGATCCGCAAATCAATGTTGTGGATGTGCTTGTCTGCAGGTTGAGAAATAAAATCGACAAAGATTTCGGTGAAAAGCTCCTTCATACAATCCGTGGAGTCGGCTACGTTCTAAGACGTGGTTAAATTCACGAGCTGAAATACATTTCATCCGTTGAAACTCGGATTATTGCGATGAAAACTTTTCTATTTCAGCATTCATAACCATCCAGAATCGTGCTTCCGATCACTATGCGAGGGCAAATCAAAGATCCATTTGCTTCCTGTTTGCGCCATTCAAAATGATCCGTGCTTCCCCACATCATCCGAATACCGGTGACGCCATTGGTGATGAATAGCTTGAGATAGCGGTTGTCATACCAGTGAACGTGCATCTCCCATAATCCGGGAATTAAGAACTTACCGTTGCAAGCCACCAATGGATGCGCCATCCGGAATTTGTGTTGCACCATTTTTGCCGATCGAATCAATGCGGTCGCCGTTAATAACAACGGTCATCCCTTTTTTCGGAGGCGCTCCGGTAGCATCAATTACGACAACATTTTGCAAAACGAGAACGCGGTTTTCTTCTGTGAAAACAAAAAACGCCGCAGACAAGAAGAGAGAGAAGAAAAAGAATTTGGATTTCCCCCAAAATCGCATCGGATGATTATATCAACACGAAACTTTGAGAGGCGGGACGCCTGCGCTCCGGGCTATGTCCCTGGTTTACTGACACGCACGTCGGTCAGATCGTGACTTGAAAGGCTTCCACCCGGCTTTAATCTGCATAGTGGGGGGATTCTCCGAGTTGAAATATGGTATTTGTTAACACTGTCAAAAGAGATTCCATTCGCTTTCTTGAATGGTTTGGCGAACTGGGGGAGTTCTGCATTCGAATAATCCGGGCCCCCTTTTCACCGGGTTATCAGATCAAAGAACTGATTAAACAAATGGATGAGGTGGGATCCAAATCGCTTCCCATTGTGGCTCTTGCCGGTTCTGCTGTGGGGTGTAGTTCTATCCATGCATTTACGGGATAGCTTGATCCGTTTCGGAGCCGGATCGATGTTACCGGCGGTTATTGTTTTGTCCGTTATCAAAGAAACGGGACCGATTGTTACAGCTCTGGTTTTAAGCGGTCGTGTAGCTGCCGGTATTGGCGCTGAGCTGGGATCGATGAAGGTAACAGAACAAATTGATGCCATGGAAGCGTCCGCGATCAATCCATACCAGGTACTGGTGGTCACACGAGTGCTGGCGTGTATTTTGATTCTACCGTTATTGACAATCGTCGCAGATTTTTGCGGAATCCTCATGGGTTGGATTTCGAACGCTCTGGTTGAACCGATCTCCTGGAGACTTTTCCTGGAGGAGGGATTCAAGGAACTAACTTATAGCGATCTGTTACCGGCGATCTTAAAGACAACTGTTTTCGGTTTCATCATCGGCTTGATCGGATGCTTTCAAGGAATGCGCACGAGAGGCGGCACAGAAGGAGTGGGACGATCGACTACTGCATCTGTAGTGCTTGCATCTTTGTTTGTGATTCTCGCTGATGTTTTTCTCGTGCGACTGATCCTGACCTTTTTCCCATAGGCTCAAATATGCAAGAAAAGGAAGTCTGCATAAAAATTGAAAAGCTCTGTAAGTCCTTTAACCATGAGCAGGTTTTGAACGGCGTTAATCTGCGGGTCAGGGAAAGCGAGACCGTTGCAGTTCTGGGCAGAAGCGGCACCGGAAAAAGCGTGCTGTTGAAACTAATGATCGGGTTAATGAAACCGGACTCAGGATCCATCCGGATCAAAAACCAGGAAATGACTGCTCTGCCTCTGGAGAAGCTGAATGAGGCCAGGAAACGAATTGGATTTCTTTTTCAGTATGCTGCGCTTTACGATTCTCTAACAGTGGAAGGAAATGTTGAGTTTCCACTTCTCTGGCATAGCAAACTTTCAAAGGAAGAAAGGAGGGAGAAGACACATCAGCTTTTATCTCGCGTGGGGATGGAAGATGCGGCAAAGAAAATGCCGGGTGAACTTTCGGGCGGTATGAAGAAAAGAGTAGCTCTCGCGCGCTCTCTTGCGCTGGATCCTTCCATCATGCTTCTCGATGAACCAACAGCCGGATTGGATCCCGTTACGGCAGCAGAGATTCACGAATTGTTTTCCGGTCTTCGCGGAGAACGGAAAGTGTCCACGGTTGTCGTAACTCATGATATGTACACAGTTCAAGCCATTTCAGACCGTGTGGTGATGCTGCATGAAGGCAGAATTGTTTTTGAAGGAGCCCCAGAGCGGCTGGAGGAGAGTTCTGATCCTCAAGTCTCGGAATTCATGAAACACACAATGTAAGGAAGGTATTTATGTCAAGAACAGCACGCTTAGGCACATTTATTTTTGGGTCGTTGCTCATTCTTGCAGCGGCTGTCTTTTTTATCGGGCAAAAGGAATTCCTTTTCAGCAAAACCTACCGTTTGCAAGCGAGGTTTGAAAACGTCATGGGACTAAATGATGGGGCCCCGGTGCGTGTTGGCGGAGTTCATGTGGGAACAGTGGATCATATCCGAATGCCTTCAAAAGCTGGCGATCAGATAACCGTTGTTATGGATTTGAAAAGCTCCACGCAGAAGGTCTTAAAGAAAGATTCGGCTGCGTCCATATTGACCGAAGGTCTCCTCGGTAACAAATATGTATCGATCTCCTTTGGATCGGAAAAGGCTGAACCAGTTCGGAACGGAGACACGATTCGTGGTTATCCTTCGATGGATTTTACCGATCTGATCGAAAAGTCCGGCAAGGTTCTCGATGTCACAAAAGCCACTTTAGCCAATGTGGAACAGGCAACCGTGAATCTCAAATCGATCACATGCAAAATCGATCAAGGGCAAGGCACCGTTGGGCAGCTGGTGAATGATCGTAAAGTCTATGACAACATCAACAAGACGGTGGTGGAGGCGCAAGCCGGCGTGACTTCTTTCCATGAGAACATGGAAGCGCTCAAGGGCAATTTTCTGGTTCGCGGATTCTTCAAGAAAAGGGGATATTTTGATTCAGCGGAGTTGACAAACCATGAGATCGGGAAATTCCCAAAACAATCCTTAAGGAAAAAATTTATTTACCGCTCTCAGGATCTTTTTGAGAAACCGACTACTGCCAGGTTTAGGAATGAAAAACCGTTGAATCGTGCCGGAGAGTTTTTAGAAAGGGCTCCGTTTGACCTGGTAGTTGTGACAGCCTACACAGGCGAAGGCGAAAAAGAGAAGAGCCTCGAATTAACGCGAGCCCAAGCGATGGTCGTTCGGCAATATCTGGTCGAACACTTCAAGGTCGACGATTCACGTCTGAAGACGAAAGGCATGGGCGATGTGAAGTTGCCCGCAGACGAATCGAACCTCCCGGGACGAATAGAAATCGCAATCTATTAGTTTTCACAGCCTGAAATAGATTTCACGTTGTGAAATATCTACTGTTTGTTCTCCAGATAGTCTGCTTTGCCATGCCGGATGGCTTCATGATAACGTCGCCGGTCGGCTTCGAACGCTTCCATCTCCGCGCTGCCTCCAGCTGAAGATGGCCTGCCGGATTCAAAGATTCCATTCAGAAGCTTCGTATATTTGGTCTCCACGTCCTGCTGCCACTCTTTCACCGCTTTCTCTTCCTTTCCTTGTTGTCCGCCGATTACTTCCTTGCTAACCTCTTCAATTCCCGGGAATTTCGTCAGCTTGGAGACCGCCTTTGTGAAGATACCAGCGATAAACGCTCCTTCATCAATCAGTTTATTTTTGTCTTCCGCCATCGTCTTTACCATTCCTTTAGCCGATTCGAGAAGATATCCCGTGCTTTGTCCCAGTTTTTCGATTTTGTCCGTATCGAGAGGTCTCTGTCGAGCTGCGGTTGAGAATTCTTTTGCCGTGTCACCAAGCATGCTTCCAACAACATCCGCGGCCTTCTGCGGGTCCTTTCTGTAGGCGTGATAAATCGAGTTTAGCGATCGATCCAGAAGACGCTCATTTCCTGGAATGCGGGACCTGCCTTGCATTTCACTGGCGATTCCTGATGGATCAGTCTTCATCAGCCGCTCGACGTATGCCCCTGGATAAGTCTGATTTTCGATTTTCGAAGTCAAGGATTTGGCCTTCTCCATCACGGCTTTAGCCTGGCCTGGAAACTTTTCAAATTTTTCCAGTTTTTTCATTACGTCATCTGCTTTTTCTTTATCCAAAGAATTGTCTACCAGCACTTTAACCATTTCCTTTGGTACGCCTTTTAGCTCGAAGCTTAGAGCCTCAGCCTGCTTTGGGCTTGGCTTATTCATCATGGCTTTGATCATGTCCGTTTTTACATCTGTGGATCCGGGACCGCTTAGTTTTTCCACGCCATCAACCACCTCGGAAAGCGGAATCGTTTGTTTGAATTCATTCCGGTAGGAATACTGTTCTTTATGCTGAATTGCTTTTTGGAAACCGCCCATGGCGTTGTCGTAAACATTCTTACCTGACTTTCCGGCAAGAAGTCTCATTTCCGACGTGATCGTCTTGATTTCATCGCGGCGCCCATCAGCCCCGCCTCTCTTCTCAGCGTCTTGGACGCGATCCACAATTTCCTTTGAAATCTGGTCCTTGGATTTACTTTCATACTGTTTCGAAACACCTTCGCTCCAGCGTTCATCGTGCAGTTTTTGAAATCTGTCACCGAGCTTTTCCATCTTTTGCTCGGTTTTGGAATCCATCTTTTGCTGACCGAGCTTTGAATAATTTTCCCGTAGATTCTTATGGTGTTGCGGATTTTCGTTAAACCACTTCTTCAAATCCTGATCCGGCATGTCGCCGAGTTTGTTATAAAACTCCTTATCAAATTTCGGATTGGATAAGGAATCGTCTTTTGCCGGAAGCTGCTTTGCAAGATTTTGTTGGGCGATCTTAGCATGGGTGGACTGTTGACTCTTGTTTTCCGCTCCATGTTTGACCATACCCTCTTTTGATCTTGCAGCACTCTTTGCATCGTCTGCCGACTTTGGTGGCGGCGCCTCTTTTGGCGGAGCCTCTGTTTTTGGCGGCGCAACGGTCTCCGTGGCCGGAGTGTGAATCGGTGTAGCAACAGGGGAACTTCCAACTGGACCTTTCGGGGGCATGTTTTCCTTCCTCCTAATTCATTTATGCTTTCACTTTGATAAGACAAATCGGAAAAAACATTTCAGGGGGGTGTTTCAGGAAAGAACAGAAGGACTCTATGCGGCTATTCTTGAGAGGAGTTTCTGGAATTCCGGGTCATTGCGGATCGGATCGAAAGTCTTTTCTTGATCAATCCATTCTTTGTTTTTGAAACCGCGTTCGATTGCGATTTGCAGATTTTGCAGCGTCTTTTTCTTATCTCCATCTCCCATATGGGCCACAGCCAGGCTGTACCAGACCCACGGATATTCGCTATGAATTTCAGAGGCGACGGAAAGACTTACAATCGCGCGGTCAAAATCTTTTTTTCCTAAGAAATATTCGGGCAGGTAGAAAGAAGTTTGAACAAAAATCTCTTCAAGAAGACGCTGTGCTAGAATGCCGTCCTCATTTTGTCCGTTTTTGCTTGCTTCTTTTTGAAACTGGGAGACGCGCAGGTCCGCTTTCAGCTTTCGGGTTGTTGGGATTTCTGATGAATTTCTAAAACCACCAAGCGTTTGAAAGAACGAATCCAGATGTTTTTGTTCCCTTTCATCCCGTTTCTGTCGTTCGGAAAGAGCCTTCTTGATGGCTTCAGTATTTGAAAGGGATGCGATTTTTTCAAGGATGTCACCCAGGTCTAGCATCCCCTCAAAATCCGCTTTCAGATGTTGGTATTTTTCATAGGCTTCGAAAGTACTGGAAGAAGATTCCAATTTGCGGATTTCTCCCAGTCGATTTTCAAATTGATTCCGGAGCCATTCAGGATCTTTTGCCCGCCTGCCCCCTTTCATTGCCTGCAACTCCATCCATTCCACAGCGCGCGTGCAATATTCTGCGGGAGGCCACTCATGTCCACCGTCGAAGAACTCTGTACGGCTTGGAATCTGCAACGCTGCCAGTTGCTGTTCCAACTTGCGCATCTCCAGATAATTAAAATCCCTGTTGCCGGCGATTCCGTACCATACAAACGTTGTCTCTTTTGACGGTGGACGGGCTTCATGAAATCCCGCGCCCACACCGATGACCCCTGCAGTAGATTTCGGATATATATAACCCATTCCCCACGCCAGGCGCGCGCCTCCGGAAAATCCTGTCGCATAAATCCTTCTTTCATCCAGGGAAAACCATTTGTGCGAATCCGACCACATTGCGTTTAGAACCTCCAAGTTTGGCGCATTCGGGTCGTCACTTCGTGAGTGATTCGAGCTAAAAATGATCCATCCGTAACGTTCCGCAGCCTCCCTGAATAGCTCAACCGGGATTTTGCCTCTGCTCCGAGCTTCATAGCAAAAGAGAATCGGCCATTTCTTGTCGGGCGTATAACCGCTCGGCACATACAGGGCATGAGTTTGTTTTGGATCGTATGCCGAAGGGACAGGATCGGCCAGTACCCCCTTCGGAATTTTTAGCTCCGCAGAGAGGTAGCTATTCAGCAAAAGGAATGTGAGGATCGCGGTAAGAAATTTCAAATAACAAATTATAAATTCCAAACAATTTCCAAGCCACAAAATTCATTGATCAAATCTCCTGCCGCAAGGTTTGATCCTTGAACATTGGATTTCGGGTCTTATTTGGATTTTGTCATTTG